>JAGQPV010000287.1 GCA_020426545.1 Planctomycetaceae bacterium | reverse complement strand
CCACGGCGCGGCCATGTTCCGCACCCCGTGCTCCGGGCAGTTCGCGCGGGGCACGCGGGCCTTGAGCACGGTCTCGAACTGCATCGTGTCCAGGTGCCGCCACTGCCGCTCGGGAGCATGGTCCTTGAGCGGACAGTCCGCGCCGCACTCCGGACAGACAGCTGCTGCGCCGGCGAACTCCAGCGAGATCACCACCCGCTTCTCTGCGAGCGACAGATCCACGTCCGCCACGGACAATGAGTCATCCAGCCCCAGCAAAGCGCGATAATGCGCCGTCAGCGACTGCATGATTCCTCCCCGGAAAAACAGCCATCGTGCCGCATCCTGGAAACCCGTCGATTCAGGCATCAGCCACGAAATTCCGCGAAGAACCGATGATTTTGAGCAGGTAACGTCGCTTAAGGTCGTAGTGTCGAAGCTGTCCGCCACCAAATATCCGCATATTGGCAATGATAACCCGAGGCGCTGATCCAGACCGCCGCAGCTCGTATGCCAGATCATCAATTCGATCCATCGGAGCCGGCGCGAACCAACGTGAAGCCTGATGCGGTATTCTGGTTTGACGCAGCATTTCACGAATTCTCCAACTTCGCGCCGCCACTTCGAGAACAGAGCCGGGTTGTTGGGCGTAACGATCAGGATCTTCTTGATAGCAGCCACGACGATCATCTACTGCCGTCGCCTGCTGCGTGGCCTCCAGGACCGAGAATGCGACCCCAAGCCCAACGAAGGTTTTCCCCATTCCTACTTCGTCAGCAAGGATTTCGATTTCCCAGCGGTGCTCTGGACTCTTGTGTAAGAAGCGATCCATCAACGCATCGACGGTCGCTTCCTGACGCCTCGCATCACGCGGGTCCTTGATTCGCGTTTTATCCAAACCGAGATCGAATTGTCGCGACCGGGTGATCATCAGACGCTGGCTCCCGTCTGATGGTGCTGCCGCACAGTTCTCGCGTACCGGCGAAGGTCGCGGGAGAGGTCATCAGGAAATCGCTCCTGGAGCTAGTCGAGCATCTCGACGACCTTTTGAACCGCCTCGTCAACCAGTTGGCCCCAGTCCTGCTCAAATCGGGAAGAAGCCGGATAGCTACATGCCGCATCAAGGCAGCCAGGAATCTCGACAAGCTGGAATCACGAAGCGGCCGGAGTGCGCTCGCCTGACTGCGCTGCTTCGAGTACTCGGCGATCGAGGGCGATCGGACTCACACAGCCCAGCAGCGCCAATCGCATGCACGCCTTCGGGGATTGTGCCGCTGCGATAGATCGACAGGCAGCCGACGTGGTGCATCATCAGCTTGTCCCGCAGCACCTGCCCGGGTTCGGTGAACTGCTGCGGATCGAGCCGCATGGCTGTCTGCGCGTGAGCCCAGGCTTCGTCGGGTCGCTGAGTATCCTCGTAGAACTGTGCCAGCAGGAAGTGGATGTCTGCCGTGGGGGAGAGGCTGAGCGCCTGGCGGTACGATTCTTCCGCGGCGGAGTAGTCCCCCGCCTTCCGCCGGGCGAATGCGATTCCCTGCCAGGCACGAACCAGCTGCGGCTGCTGATCCGAACGATCTTCCAGCAGATCGCGGGCTCGGAAATACCACCGCCCGCTCTCGTTCCAGTCTTCCTGCTCCTCATACAGGGTGCCGAGCATCAGGCAGGCATCGGCTTCGACCTCGGGAACCGACGTCAGCCGGATCGCCTCATCGATGGCAGCCCGGGATGCCCCGCTGACCGCCAGCAGGCTGGCCCGGTACAGTCGATCGGCCGGGGACGATGACGGAGGAACCGGGCGGGCCAGCTCAGTGTGGACCGACCGCAGAAACTCGCCGATCTGGCGGCTGACCTCCTGCAGCGAGAGTTCCTGAATCCGGGCATCCGGTCGGATGGCCAGAATCTCCCGCGAGAGTCGATCGGCCGTGGCCATCCGCTGTTGAGGCAGCAGTTCCTTCAGCCGGGCGAGGCCTTTCTCCGTCCGCTGGAAGGTGTAGGCTCCAGGCAGTACGAGAGCGACAGTGATCGCGACCAGACAGGTCATCACGCTTCCGGCTGGCCAGGGCGATTCCCGGACGACCGCGATTCGCGCGACGCCCGTCACCACCGCCCGTGCAAGGACGACGATCGACACGGCCACGCTCGTCCGGAGCAGCAGGCCCGTCACAAACGATAGCGGAGTGACTGTGGCCAGCCCTCCCGCGATGAGCAGCGCCACCCCGGCAGCCAGCAGCAGCCTCCAGCCGTTTCCGATTCGCCTCGATCTGTGGATCAGCAGCTCCGCCAGCGGCCAGGCCAGCACCAGATGCACCAGGGCGACATCTCCCCACACGAAGGGCTGCCACACATTGTCGGCTCCGCTGCGCGACAGGAGGGCCAGCGTACCGCCGGCCAGCAGCAGGGCCACGGCACTCAGGATCACCGGGCGAGCGTACCCTTCGGCAGACCGATCGTACACATCGCCCGGCTTGACTGATTCCCCAGCCGTGCGGGAGCCGCCGAAATTGTTGTGAGAACGGCTCTGGCTCATGCTGCTGCCCTCCGGCGACGGGGGCGTTTCCAGATCATGCCATCGTACCAGTAGTGCAGGAACGCAGCCGCCACGTTGATGGTCAGCCAGGTGTTGATGGCCTGCACATCCGAAATCCACCCCACCAGCCCCAGCGCCACGCAGAAGACCGTCAGCGACAGAACCCAGTGGGGAACGATGGCCGCCATCAGGTTGCGGGTTCGCGGAGGCTGCGAAGCCGCTCCACCGTCCTCGACGGGAAACTTCTTCTGCATCGCCCAGGAAACGATGGCCAGATATTCCGTCGCATGAAACAGAGCCGAGATCAGCGTGAGGATCAGCAGGAGATCGAACCGATGCAGGTGGACAGCCGCCAGCATCGATACATACAGCGACAGAAAACTGGCCAGGTACAGCGTTCTGCCACGGTCGACAGCCGACAGACCGGGACGGACCACTACCACCAGCAGAGCCGGCAGCACCAGGCTGCACCAGTCGAGTACCTGCAGCGTCTCCTCAAAGCGGGAGGGCGACCAGCCTGCTCCCGCCACCGGCAGAATCCCGAACTGCTGGCCGACCAGCGACCAGGCCAGACCCGAAACCCGCAGGATGACGTACAGCACGAAGGTTCGCAGCAGAATTTTCTCGGCCGCGGCGGAGCCGGTCCACGCAGGGCGGGACCGCCTGGTATAGATCCGCAGGATGCCCGAGTGCTGCGATGCGAAGTGCCAGGCGTTCCACAGATAGTCGGCGATCAGCAGGCAGGTCAGCCCGCCGGTTCCGAAACGCACTCCCAGGCACACCAGCAGCACCACGCCAGCCACGGTGGCAAACGCGACCGGCCGCTCAGCGAACCGGTCGCGGTCGAGGAACACCAGTGCCAGCGTGATCCAGCGGTGCGGCGTGGTGACGAAATAGACCTGCCAGAAACTCACGCCATCGTGAAAATCCATCCCCCAGACCACCAGCCCCACCGCCAGCACCGGCCAGAAGACGTTGCTCAGAAACAGCGCATCGAACCACGGATTCACCAGCCAGGGCTGGCCGGCCCCGGCGCGGGACTGCAGATCGAAAGCGGAATGCTCTGCCACTTCCCGCGTCCGGTTGGGGACAGCTGTCAGCACACTCATTGCGGCTTCAGATCGAAGTTCAGTTCGTCGGTCTCCTGATCAACGGTGGCCGTCAGCGGAGATTCGCTGCCCGCGTACAGCTCCGGAGTGCGGTCATGTACCGGCACCTGCACTTCCGGCTTCACCGGCTTGAAGTCGGCAGGCGGCTCTTCGCCCTCCGGAACATCCGGCCAGACGGCCGGTTCCAGCGTGAGATTCTGCCGTACTTCCACCCGATGCGGGCCCAGCAGGGCGCCGTCGCCCTCGGCATACGTGCTCAGCACGTAGGTTCCATCGGGTTTGATTTCGCCACCAGCCGCCTTGCCTTCCCTTTCACCAGTGGGAACGAACGAAATCGTTCCACCGCCGGGAAGCGGTTTGCCATTGAATGTCACCCTGCCCGAGACGGGCACCACTTCAAACTGTTCGCCTCCACCGCAACCGGCAGTCAGCAGCATCAGGGCTGCGGCCATCAACGCAGCGCCGTTGTTTCGTTTCGTCATCGTTTCTGTCCGATTCACTCAATGTCTGTCCGGGAGACGCGATCCCGTACCACGCTCCCGTCCAGACCCGTTACTGAACTCTTTCCGCCGGTCTGGCCGGAACATCTGCCCGACCGCGGCGGAGCAAACCCGCGAAATCCGTCACCTGTCAGAAGTCCATGTGAGAAGTCTCGCCACCATTTCGGGTGCCCAGCCCGCGCCAGACAGTGGTGTTAATGTTCTCGCTGATGAACTTCACCGAGCCATCGGCAAAGCAGCTGTAAGCTCCGCCCTGGTGCACACTCCGCATCGCGGCAACATGGCTGGTCCAGGTTGTAGATGTCGTGCAGGGAAGCAGCGTAGTACTGCTGGCACAGCCGGGAATCAGATCGGCTGTGGTGGAATTCGGGCTGGTGCTGTTCGAGAACACCGAAGAACCCATTGCGCCCCAGACCCAGCAGCCGCGGCTGTCGACGGTGCTTTCGGAGTCGTACCGCAGCTCACCCAGGGCCACGGTGTGAGACAGACCATCGCGAATACTGCCGACTGACACCGAGGAATTCGTACCGAAGACACCGCCGGTTGCTTTGGCGATGTGATTTGACATGGCGAACGTTCCGGAGCCATAGCAGGCACCATAGTTTCCGCGGGTCATCCCCTCGATGCCGGAGTTGGTGAGCGTTCCCAGCACCCGCGAATCCAGCTCGTGACTGGGGCACAGCACAGCTTTCGGCTGCTTGTTGCCGAAACTTGTCGCCACGATCGTCGAGCCGAGGACATAGCCATCGATGGGCTCGGATGCCTTCAGAAAGGGGACCGCCAGTTCGTAATACGCTTCTTCTTCAAGAAACGGCAGTAGAAACACCAGCCAGTTCCCGCCGGCTCCCTCGCCGTCTCCCTGATGGATGTCGTTTCCGTTGGCATCCACGCCCCCGGGAGGGAACACGTTATGCAGCGAGTTGTAGTTGTGCAGTGCCAGGCCCATCTGCTTCAGATTGTTCTGACACTGACTCCGCCGGGCGGCTTCACGAGCCTGCTGCACAGCTGGCAGCAGCAGCGCGATCAGAATGGCGATGATGGAGATCACCACCAGCAGTTCAATCAATGTAAAACCACGGTTCTTCTGCCTGCGAAAATAGGTTTTCATTTCAACGTACCTGTCTTGTGGTGTGATCAGTCAGGGAATGAACTCTAAAGTGTGGTGTTCCAGCGACAGCAGCGGCGCGTCTGCCGCGGTCACGTTTCAGCCGCTGGCCTTCACTGCTCGGTGCGAGACGGACCTGATTGGCGGGAGGGTCATGTGTTGTTTCTGCTGCTTAGCCGAACTGTTGCTCCTTCCTGCAGTGCCGGTCCGCCGGAGATTGCGACCAGTCGGACCATTTCGATGAGGTCACATACTTCTGTCAGATGCGGCTGCTTCCCGTTACAGATCAAGGTGGGCCGTCTCGCCTCCCTTTCGCGTACCGAGCGACTGCCAGACCTCTGTATTAATGTTCTCGCTGATAAACCGAACGGCCCCGTCGCCAAATGTGGCATAGGCTCCGCCTTCATGCACGCTGCGCATGGCCGCAGTGTGCGCCGTCCAGGTGGTCGAAGTCGTGCAGGGAAACAGCGTGGAACTGCCGACACAGCCAGGAATCACGTCGGCGGTCGTCGAGTTCGGAGTCGTCGCGGTGCTGAACGCAGCTGCCCCCATTGCGCCCCACGCCCAGACACCCCGCGTATCGGTGTTCTGTTCGGAGTTGAAACGAAGTTCGCCAAAGGCCACGGTATGTGACAGGCCGTCTCGAACATCCCGGTGAGTTACACTGGAGTTCAGATGGAACAGCCCACCGGTGGCCTTGCCACGATAGTCGGCCATGGCGAATGTTCCCGCCCCGTAACAGGCACCGTAATTGCCCCGGCTGAGTCCTTCGATCAGGGAGTTGGATAAGCCCGACAGCATCGACGGCTGGGCTTCATGGCTCGGGCAGACGAACACCTTTGGCTGCTGTGAGCCAAAGCTGGGAAAAGTCGACCCATTGATTGCCCAGCCCACGCTCCCAGAGCCGTTCACACAGGCATCGAGCGGAGTCGAGTGGCTGAGATAGGGAATCGCCCGCTGGTAATATGCTTCCTCTTCCAGGAATGGCAGCAGGAAGGTGAGTGCGTTTCCCCCGGCATGGCCCGGGCTGCCGGTGTGGCTGTTGTCTGTCGAACTGTCGACTCCGCCCGGCGGCAATACTCCGTGCGTGCTGATGTAGTTATGCAGTGCCAGCCCCATCTGTTTCAGGTTGTTCTGGCACGTGCTGCGCCGGGCCGCTTCCCGGGCCTGCTGAACGGCGGGCAGCAGCAGTGCCAACAGAATGGCAATGATGGAGATCACCACCAGCAGTTCGATCAATGTGAATCCACTTCTGCGAATCAGTCGCACCTCGGTATCCTCTCAAACTCATTATGATGCTGCATGTCGCCGGAATACCGGCCACTGACAGCGTTATTTCATGTCCAGGTGCGACGTTTCTCCGCCGCTGCGCGTGCCCAGCCCCTGCCAGATCGCCGTGTTGATGTTCTCACTCATGAACTTCACCGCCCCGTCCGCAAAGGCGACGTAAGATCCCCCCTGGTGGACGCTGCGGGTTGCTGCCACATGATTCGTAAAGGTGGCCGAGCCAGTGCAGGGGAACAGTGTTGAACTGCCGACGCAGCCGGGAATGACATCGGCCGTGGTCGAGTTGGGGGTCCTCATTGTGCTGAAGGCCGAGGAGCCCATTCCGCCATACATCCACACGCCGCGGCTGTCGCTGGTCGATTCGGAGTTGTATCGCAGTTCGCCCAGGGCCACCGTGTGGGAGAGTCCGTCCCGGATATCACTTGGCCCGACGGAAGAATTGAGCGCGAACAGCCCGCCAATCGACTTCGTACGGTGCTCGGAAACCCGGAACTGGCCAGCCCCGTAGCAGGCTCCGTAGTTGCCCCGCGTCAGATGCTCCAGTGCGGAACCGCCCGGCGAGATCGCTCGGCTGTCCCGTTCGTGACTGGGACACAGCACCACAGCCGGCTGTTTGTGCCCGATAATGTTGTTGCAGTAGTCCATCGGCTCGGCGTTCTTGAACAGAGGAATGGCGCCGCCGTAATAGGCCTCCTCTTCCAGAAACGGGAGTAAAAATGTGACCCAGTTGAAACCACCGAAGCCGGCCGGGTCGCCGTTTGTATCGGTGATCTGAATGCCGCCGAAATTGTCATCCCCGTTGCCATCAATGGCACACGGGGGCAGAACTTCGTGTGTGCTCATATAGTTGTGCAGCGCCAGCCCCATCTGCTTCAGATTGTTCTGGCACGTGCTGCGACGGGCCGCTTCACGCGCCTGCTGGACAGCTGGCAGCAACAGCGCAATCA
>JAGQPV010000286.1 GCA_020426545.1 Planctomycetaceae bacterium | reverse complement strand
ACCACATAAGCCGCCGCCAGCACCGTTACCAGACCAGTCAGCGGCAGAAGCAGTTGCGCCGGAATGCTCCGCGCAGCCGTCACCGGCCACCAGGCAGCAGCCGGCAGCAGTTGCCAGCCCAGGCCGCACAACGCCAGCGCACCTGCCCCTGCAGCCCCCGTTCGCCAGCGATGCTGCTCTGCCGGCAGCTGGCCGGGCAGCAGCAGATACACGGCCACCGCACCCAGCGCAATCGCCGGCAGTAACTGCAGTGCTGTCAGGGTGGATGCAGAGAAATTCAGCCCCGTCATGAAAACTCCAGTAGAAGACGCAGTCGCTCCATCAGGTGGCTTCCGGCGCCAGGTGGTGTATGGGAAACCTTCCGTCCGCCAACGTGAAAACAGGATACCACCACGAAATTCCGATACCATATCGGAAAGCATGCCGAGGTACGCTGTCTGGTCCGCTGCCCGGTCCGCGTCCCCGCAGAATTCGTACACGGGTGATGGGCGGAGGGCTGCTGCATCTGCGGTGGAGAAAACCAGCCCGCGACCAGACGGAACCGGCCTGACACCGTCTTTCCCTTCCATTCCGCGCGGCAGGTGCTTTATCCGACGCTGTGAGTTCGCCGGGCAGCCCTGCCCTCTGAGCGGCGAAGTGCTCCCCACAGAATGCTCGACTCGATCAGGCTTTCCACCCACACTTCGGGGGCGGAAGTCAGCCGGCTCCACCGGAATCGGGCTTCGGCCTTCAGTGCCCGCGGGAGGATCATCCACGGCGCACCGAGGATGGCGGCCGTGTCGCCCGACGTGAATCGGGCATTCAGCACGGCCGCATGTCCCAGTCCCGCATAGTACCGACGCAGGAATTTCACGGTCTGGGTTTCCCGCCGTACAAAGTGCCGCACGCCAGCTGCGGGAACCCACAACCCGGAAATTCCCGCCATCAGCATCTGGCGAATGACGGACGTCTCGTACCCGCCAATTCGGCGACGCCCCGAGACACCCAGGCCCGGATTAAACGGAAACCGGCGCAGTACGTCCGTCCGCACAGCATAGTTGGCCCCGTAAGGAACCGACTCCCGTGTCAGCGGCAGCGGCTGACTGCCAGGATCGCGGGTTCCGAATGCTTTGGCAATCTGCGGCTGGACCCGCACCAGCCACGCGGGCGGCTGGCCATCGAACCAGGGCTCAATCGGTCCGCCGAAAATATCCACCTGCGGAGAATCGGCGGCTGCCTGACGATAGGCTTCCAGCCATTCCCGACATGGCGAAACATCATCGTCAGTCCACACCAGCAGGTCCCCGCGGGCCTCGCGGACTGCCAGGTTTGCGGCGTTCGCCTTGCCGGGAGTCGGCTCAGACAGCCTGCGGATTGGCAGGAAAGCGGCATGCCGGTCGAGGACCGCATCCGTCGCGTCGGTGCAGTTGTTATTGACGACCAGCAGTTCCCATTCCAGCCCCTGCGGAATGTGCACCTGCCGCAGTTCGCCGAGCGTCTGATCCAGAATCGCCGCGCGATTCCAGGTACAGATTGCGACTGTGATTTCCACTTCCAGACCTCCGTGCCCCAGCCCGCTCAGGCCGGGCGTTCAACAGGTGGAAGCATCATACCAGAACAGTCGCTGAAATCCTCCTGCGGAAGCGAAGCAAGGCACTGTCGAATGGACTTCGGAAATCGGCTGTGGAAAGTGAATTCCACGACGGAGGCCATCATTCGGCCAGTCCGGCGTCAGTCGGACAGCCCTCACTCAGCCGGAGTCGAAACGGTCGCTTCGCTGTTCCCGCTGATTACCGGCGAAACGGGGAACAGGTCAAACTTGTAATAGTCCATTCGGCGCAGCTTGCCCGCCATCATCCGTCCCATATTCTTCGTCAGCTTCAGGGCCGCCACGAGATCGGTCGACTGCAGCAGTTCGATTTTCTCCGCGGACAGAAACATCAGCTCGCACTCTGTCACGGCCCGCACGGTGGCACTGTGCGGGCCCGGGGCAAACAGAGACATCTCCCCGAAGATCGCTCCCGGGTTGAGGAAGGCCATCTGCTGCTCACCGCCCGAATTCAGCGAGCAGACAACCTCGCACTGACCGCTGCGCAGCATCCACAGTCCACTGGGTACAGTCGCCTTCTCCCGGATGATACTGCTGCCGATCCGGAAATTCTGGTAGTCGGCCAGCTGGAGCACATGCTGCCGTTCCTCCGGAGACATCGTGCGGAAGATCGGACACAGCTGGTAATTCTGTTCGCAGGGAGTGGTCATTCGCTGCTGGGCCTTCTGCTCAAGTACGGCGGACGAATGCCTTCATTCTCCACCCGGGCGTCTGGCCCGCGACAGCAGAACCTTCCCCCGCCAGCGAGGAAACCGCAAACCTCCTCCACTCGTACCACCTGCACCACACAGTCCGCCATGTGGCGGAACGGCAACATGAACAGACAGAAAACGCCTGGCCGAGGCGAGGTTGCCGCAGCTGCCAGGGCTGATCGCCCCCGGCCGGCCCCCACTGGCGATCAGCCCGCCAACTGCGGACTCGCCACCTCTGCCCGGGTACGGCGGGACCGGCGGCAGGCCAGCCACACGGCCCCCACGATCACCACGGGCTGCACGAGCTGGAACCACAGCGGGTAAGGCAGCATCGACAGGTTGAACAGCACAGCGGCCAGCAGCAGGACGCCCAGAAACAGGGCCGAACCCCGGTTCCCCAGCCGCCCGGCCACCCACGTGCCGGCGAAAGCTGTCACACCCCACAGGGGCACCACGACCGCCAGCACCCACGGCGGATAGTTCGCGACATGCTCGCACACCGCTTCGTTCGTCCCGTCAAAATCGGCCGGCAGCGGATGCACAACCGAGCTGAACGCCTCGACGGCAACCACCAGCACAAACGACACAGCAAACCCCGCCACAATCGCCAGGATGACGCGAACCACACGAGCCATGGGATTTGCCTGTTGTGGGATCGCTGCTGACTCAATTGAGAGGGCGCCGGGCATCGCTCAACGTTGGCCGGCACGATTGATACTGACAGCCAGCATCCGCAGCCAGTTTTCATCAGTCAGTAGTAAGGAGCATCATAGCAGAACAACGTCAGCTTGTGGCAGTCACCCGGTTCGCGAGAATGCCGGACGCGTTTTCTGTGTCCAGTCATGCGCGTTCCACCAGAGGCAAGCAGATGGAGGAATCTGTGAGTCGCCGGCCTGGCCGAATGCAAGCGCCGTTTTACTGCTGGTATCAGGCGTTTCTACGCACTGGCAGACGGAAGGCCAATGTCGCCCGTCAGTTGGGCGGGGCCATCTGCAGCAAGTGCAGGCTGGTGAGGCCGTGCGGTGGGAGGCTATGCGCAATTCACGGAGGTTTGTGCACCTGTCCGAGTCCGGTCGCCAGGCAACCCGCACAAAGAAACCCCAGGCTGTTACAGGGTTCGACCATCTTGTGTGGCGATTCTCCAGGAAGAACTGCTGACGGGTTAGAAAACCTTCGCGAAATCTGACAACTTCGCCATTGCTACGCTTTCTCGGGGTAGTAACACCTCGTTATACCTGATGACTTCATGCATCCTCGCGGAATCAAAATTCCGCCGCTGTTCAACCCCCGTTTTCCAGAGTTTAGAAAGAGGACAACATGAGTATCCACCGCTTGACCCGTCTTTTGACAGGCACGATGCTCCCGTTGCTGTTCTGCAGTCTGCCCGCCAGAGCCAGTGTGATCGATTTCGAAGGATTCACGTCGGGCACCGTTAACGGCCAGGGTGGCTGGACCGTGGAAGACAGCTTCGGCAATGGGGTGACACCGTACGACCAGGAAGTTATGGACGACGGAACCGGCAATACCGTGTGGCGTCTATCCAATGCTGTGACGGGCAGTTTCTCTAATCAGCCCTTCTCTCAGACTGCGGCGCAGGTGGCGGGAGAAACGGGAAGCGGGCTGTGGAATGACTTTGGCACCAATCATACTTCGCCCTTGACCCCCCCTGGAGTGGGGAGTCCGGCAGATACGAACCTGTTCCATGGCGGCTTCGATTTTCGTTCGGCCACCGGGTCTGCTCAGGCGGATCTCAGCCTGAATATTTCGCCCTCGGCCAAGCAGTCCAACTGGCGGAACGGTTACATTGAAATTGTCGATGATGGAGCCAATGGGTTTGACATCTTCTTCTATGAAACGGGGACCTCAGCTAATCCCTTCGGTACCAGTACTATTGAAATCGCCAGTGACCTGTCGTATTCTGACTGGCACTCCATCGATATTTATATTGAGTTTTTCGATGGCCTGAATGGTGGCACGACAGGCAATGATATTGTCAATGTGATCGTCGATGGCGTGCTGGCTTTCACGGGAACGAGCTGGGAGTCTTATTATCATGGGTCGAACCCTGCCAATCTCAATCCCGGTGATCAACCACACCGTCAGGCGGTTGACTCACTTACTTTTCGTTCCAGCGGCACCGCTCAGGCATCGAACGCCGGCAACGGGCTGTTCTTTGATAATGTTGTTATCGATAACACGGCGTCTCCAGCGAACGCCGTGCCTGAACCCGGTTCTCTGACCCTGCTGGGGTTGGGTTCTCTGGGAATGGGATTCGTCAGCCGGCGGCGTCGGAAGCTGGCGAGTGAGCAGGCTGTGTGAACCCGTCGGTATTGCAGAGGTTCGGGGACGGCCAGCGGAGGGCCGTCCCGAATAGTGCTGGCAGCTGTGTCTGCTGCACCACTCACGAAAGTATCGCGGTCTCGCTTTCGGACATCGAGGGGCCGGTTATCGTTCCCGCCCGATACCATCCCACCTGCTTATTGGCCAGCCCGCGGTACTTCGTCCGGCTGGGGTATCACCCGCTGGAATGCCGACTGCATCCTGCTCATGAATCGTAGGTGGCCTTCACCCGCTTTGATTGGTTCAATTACAAATACCAGATGGCGAAGTAGATTACGCCAGTGCTCTTCACGACTGCTGTCTAACGTTGTTCGATGGAAGAGGTCCAGAAGCCAGGTCGTGAATAGCCGCGAGGCACCGGGGCTCGCTGCATCTCCCTGTTACTGCTCCGGCAGAAGGCCCTGATTGCGAAGCGCCGCGGTGAGCAGGCGGAAGGTCGGGTGCTTCTGGTGCAGCTGGAGGGCATACTGCTCCGCCAGACCGGCCTGTGGCGTCTTCGCCAACGCTTCGCGGAGGCTGGCCAGCAGTTCTGCGGCTGCGTTGTAGCTGACGGACGACCTCTGATCGATCAGCTGTTCCGCCTGGCGGAAAGTCTTCTCGGGACTGGCAGCCATGGCCTTCAGTTTCTTTGCCCGGTCGCGGGCCGCCTTCGCAGCCTTTACCGCAGCCGCCTTCTGTTCCAGTTCCCTGGTCAGGTCGGCGGCTTTCTCTTCCAGCTGTCCGATCCTCCGCTTCAACAGGGCCACCGGCCAGGCGGAGCGTGCCCCGCTGTTGTGGAATTCCGCCAGCATCGTCGCCCGCACGGTCGCGTGGGGATCGGCCATCAGCTCGGTCAACCACGCATTGCGTCTGGCTGCCGGCTGTTTCTTCACCCAGGCGGCATACTGTTCCGCCGGATCGATCGCGTCCGGCAGTGAAGGAGCCCCCTGAGCCGCAACTTCCACCAGTTCCGTGGAAAGTTCAAACAGGTCCATCAGTGATTGCTGTGCCTCGGTGGGTGCAGCCAGTCCGGCCGGAACCGGCCCTTCGTACCCGCCGAGATATTCATCTTCCTCCTCCTCATCGTCCAGGCCATATCCGCCTTCGCTGTCGCACATCACCGCCAGATGGGCCAGGTACAGAGGTCGCAGATCACCACCAAGTATCTCCGCCCGCAGTCCCACCAGTTCGTCCAGCAGGCTGTCGAGATCCCACAGGTCGTCCAGCGTGCCGCCTTCGTACCAGGGGGTGATGCAGAGAATACCACCAGGGCCCTGCGGGTCTTTCTGATAGACCAGGCGGTCCGGCACCAGGTACGGCTGAACCGCTGCGGAATCGGGAAAACCGTTCGGCAGCCGGATCATCAGCCGGCGAACTCCATAGTTCGCATAGCACAGGTGGATGTCATAACCGCGGCGGAGCATCTCCTCGGCATCTCCGCCGAAATCACCATAGTGATATTCGTTATCGAACGACCACTTCGTGATTTTGGCCCGGCTCGACTGTCGCTCCATATACTCCAGGTTCTGATCGCTGACCGGAGCATCAATCGCCCGAAATCCGACATACTGATACTCGCTCATCGAGCTCTTCCTGTGCGTGAGAGTGCCGTTGCCAGGTAGAGTATGGCTGGTTCCGGTGCGTGGTCAAAGCCACCATGGAGACCCGCTGGAGTCAAGCTGCCAGTGCCACCCGAGGATTCACCCACCCAACGTCACAGCACCTCACTCAGCACGGCTTGCAACTCCGGGTGTTCCACCTGGTTTGTGCGGCGGAAGCGGAGGCGGACCTGGTCGCGGCCGCTGGAGTGCTGGCTGATTTCCCGTTCGTGGCCGAGTGAAGCGATGCGGCCGAGGGCGATGGAGCCGGGTTCCACCAGCAGGACGAGGTCGATCCCGCCGCGACGTTTGGTGTAGATCCGCACGTCGGTCCCGCTGCTGTTGTCACCATTGCTGGCGGGAGTCCAGGTGGCGACGGTGCGGCCCGTCCAGGTGGCTTCGTGGTTCGGGGCCAGTTCTTCCACGAGGTCGAACAGCCGATCCAGCGTGTCCGCCTCCCAGAAGACTTTCTTCCCGCTGGGAAAGCCCTTCCGCAGCAGGTGCCACTTGCGGCCCAGCTTCTTCCACGGCATCAGCTCGGCGGGGTCCTGCTGCCGCTGCTCGAGGTAGCGGCCGAACGAAGCGACGGCCGTTTCGAGGAATTCGCGGAAGGCGGGCGTGTCGATCTCTGCCAGCCAGTGGACGGAAATGGAGACTTCCTGCCACGGGCCTTTCAGGTTGCGGACTTTGACCCGCGGGCCGCGTCCGTAGACCTGAATTTCGTCGATGTCGTCGATGGGTTTGAGGCCCAGGGCCGCATCGAGCGTGGCTTCGTCGAAAGTGCGTTTCTGCACGCGGAACTTGAGCGTCAGCAGCCATTCATCGCCCGTCATGGCGTGCAGCAGCCAGGCATCAACCTTCGCGGGCCCGGCGACTTCCACCACGGTGCGGTTGTTCCAGTCGGGCTCGCTCAGATCAATGCGGCTGGCGAAACCGGGCTGCGCGGCCAGCAGGTCGATCACATGTTCCAGGGCGGCCCCTTCCCAGCGGGCCGGGTTGCCGTTGTGGGCGATGCGATCGACCGTGTGCCAGCGGGGTCCGTCGGCTTCCCACGGCATTTTCGCTTCTTTGCCGATGCGGGACAGGTCGACGTCGCCTTCCCGCCTGGCGCGGGCCGCTTCGGGGTCGAACACTTCCCGCTCGGCACGGGTTCCGCTGGCCAGCACGGGGGCCAGCATTTCGCCGGTGTGCGAACGCAGCAGGCCGGCGGCAGCCGCTGCGGCCAGCGAAGCCTGTGCGGAGGATGTTGTCTCCGTGCTGGACGGGGCG
>JAGQPV010000285.1 GCA_020426545.1 Planctomycetaceae bacterium | reverse complement strand
CGAACCGGCCAGCCGACCGCACGTCCTCTCCCGCCGCCGCCAGTGGCTGTTCCGGCTGATGGCCGTGGGACTCAGCCTCGCCGTGGCGGTGCTGCTGGTCGAAGTCGCCCTGCGGTTGCTGCAGCAGCAGGACGCCGACGGCAATTTGTCCCTGTTTGGCCGGCCGGTGGGCGTCATCCATCCGCCTGTCAGTCGCATTCGCCAGACGCTCCAGCGGTACACCACTTCGTCCGATTCACGGATGATCTACAACCCGCAGACCGGCTGGAGCGCGCGACCGGGCCAGTGCTTCCACGAGGGCCGCTACTGCTACAACTCCGCGGGCATCCGCTCAGCCCCGCGGGAATACCCGCAAACGCCTCCACCGGACACATTGCGGATTGCCCTGTTCGGCGATTCATTTACGCATGGCGACGACGTGGCCTGGCCCGCCACCTGGGCGGCGCAGCTGGAACAGACGCTCCGCGAGCAGGGCGTCTCCGCGGAAGTAATCAACTTCGGCATCTCTGCCAGCGGAATGGATCAGGCCCTGCTGTACTGGCAGTCTCTGGGTATTCACTACCAGCCCGATGTGGTCCTGCTGGGCTTTCAGAGTGAAAACGTGGCCCGCAATGTGAATCTGCTGCGGGGACTGTATGCTGCCGGCTCCGGCATCCCGTTCAGCAAGCCCCGGTTTATTCTCCAGGCCGATGGCATCCTGCAGGCAGTCAATGTGCCGGCCGCGCCGCCAGAACAGATTCCCGACATTCTGACAGCCCCCCGCGACTGGCCACTGATCGGGCATGAATGGTTTTATCAGCCGCCGGCCACCTGCCCGCTGGAGAAGTGGTCCCGCCTCTGGCAGCTCTGTACTGGTCCGTCTGCTGTGTCCGACAGCCGCTGGTCGGGACGCGAGCTGTTTGATCCGGCAGGTGAACCGGTCCAGGTGACCCTCGCCATTCTGGCGGAGTTTAAGCGTTCGACAGCCGCTGCCGGAGCAGGATTCGCCGTTGTCCGGCTGCCACGGCAGGAGGAACTGGCCCGTATCATGGCGGAGAAGCCAACCTTTGCCGACGCCCTGTGGACGCAGGTCCGGCAGCGGCACGCGACGGTCGATCCCTCACCTGCCCTGGTCGAGGCCGCCAGAATGCACGGTCTGCGGAAGCTGTATCTGCCACATTTTTCGGAGACAGCCGGTGCGGCCATCGCCCGTTCTCTGGCCACCTCCACGGACATCCTGCCTTGAGCCCCCGGGCCCTGCGGTACCTGTGGCCATTGCCGGTAACCTGCATCGCGCTGGTGCTGGCTGGTGCGGCCTGCCTGACGGGTGGCCAGTGCCAGGCAGTCGACGGCGTCCTGGAAGTCTCTGGCGGAGTGGCCAGCCGGCTGCTGAGACAGCGGTCGGCAGCGGCCATGACTTTGGGCCACGTCGTGTTCGGGCGGACGCGGGAGTGCCTGGAGATCAGCCGCCCTCATGAGCGGGTGCACGTACGGCAGTATGAACGGTGGGGGCCACTGCTGCTGCCGCTGTACTGGCTTGCCGGCGGAATCGCCCGATGGCAGGGAAGGGATTTCCACCTGGACAATCCCTTCGAACAGGAAGCATACAACAACAACAGCCAGCCGCCGGAATGACAACAGCCCCGCCGGCAATTACTGCCTGCGGGGCTGTCGATCTGTCATCAATGTCCGCAGCAGACAGAGCAGCAATGCACTCTGTCTCTGCCGGTATTCAGGGAATACCAGGCCACTGCGAACCAGCCTGCTCCGAAATTACGGGGCGGCGGGCTCGGCCGGGGGAGCGGCGGGATCAGCAGCCGGGTCGGCCGGATCGGCCGGGGGAGCGGCGGGATCGGCAGCCGGGTCGGCGGCGGCGGGATCAGCAGCCGGATCGCCAGCGGGAGCGGCGGGATCAGTGGTGGCCGGTGCGTCGGTGGCGGGAGTGGTAGCGGCTTCTTCGCCACAACCCACGACGAACACGGACAGGCACACGGTCAGCAGCAGAGCAGTCAGCTTCTTCATTCGGGCATCCTCTTGGAGATATCACCAGCCGATGTATCGAGACGCAACAGCCAGCATGGCCGGAAAGTTCTGACACGAGAACCTTCGCGTCTGCAGGTGAGATTCCGTCTGAGAGCTGCTTATTCCCTCATTCCCGTAATTCCGTGGAAAAGTTTCGGATTACCTCGGACCGACCCTGTCAGCTCCCCTCGCAGCCTTCCTCACCGGCTGGTCAGTCGTCGCTGCCCACTCCGCCAAAACGCATGATGTAATACAGCAGCGTCAGGATGCTCTGCAGGGTGCCGGCAACGTAAGTCCATGCGGCAGCGTTCAATACGCTGCTGACAGCGGCCGAACCCTGAGAATCCACAATCTGATAGTCGGTGAGAATCTGCTTCGCCCGGTTGCTGGCATCGAACTCCACCGGCAGGTTGATCAACTGAAAAAACACAACCCCCGAAAAGAACGCGATCCCCAGCCAGATCAGCAGCTGGCTGCTCATCAGAAACCCCAGGATCAGCAGAATCATGAACCCCACCGGCCCGAACCGGGCCGCCGGAACCGCCGCATTACGGATACTAAGGGGCATATAACCATGGGCATGCTGCAGTGCATGTCCGGCCTCGTGTGCGGCAATTCCCACCGCTGCCGCCGAACGGCTGCTGTACACTTCCGGGCTGAGCCGGAGCACCCGGTGACCGGGGTCGTAATGGTCCGACAGAAAGCCGTCCGTCTGCTCGATACCCACGTTCTGCAGACCGGCTTCATCCAGAATATGGCGTGCCGCGGCAGCCCCGCTCAGCCGGGCATCTACCTGCATCGCTTCCGCATAGGTCGATTTCACCTTCATCTGCGCCCAGAAAGCCAGCAGCATCGCCGGGGCCAGGAACAGAAAATACATCGGGTCAAAAAACATCATGGCAGGACCGCTCCTTCATTTCCCCGGCAGGCAGAATCACTGACTCTGTCCGGAAAATTTATGTCACCCGCTGCATACATAGACTGCAGTGAACACACCCTGACCGGCGCTGTACGACCTCTTCCCACATTTGCGGGGGACCACCCGCGACGCACAGGCGGGCAACTGCCGCTGGCCCGCCGGGAGAACAGACCAGCGTCCTGAAGATTCTACGTGCAATCGACGTTCGGGTGAGGGGATTATTGCCCCCGATTCCCGGGAGTCAACGCAGGTTCACGGGAAGCTTCGCTGGCGGGAACAATTGTCTCATCGCCGGAGATTGGTCATGATCTGCCCGGCAACTGTCTGCTGACAGCCACTGGCCACCTCTGTCTATTCTGTACAGGAGAACGCAATGACGCTGATTCAACTGGTCCTGCTGCTGGTCGTGGCGGGGGTGTGCGGCAGCGTCGCCAGGGCCCTGGTGGGCAGTTCCCGCGGGGGCTGTCTGGTCTCCATCGTACTGGGCTTTATCGGAGCCTATCTCGGCGGGTTGCTGGCCAGCCACTTTAAACTGCCGGAACCGCTGCCGCTGACCATCGGCGGAACATCATTCCCGGTGATGTGGTCGATCATCGGTGCCTCGCTGTTCGTCGCCGCGCTGACTCTGCTGGCCGGCCGCAAGCGGCTGTAACCAGGGAACTGCCGGAACGCAGAGCAGCCGGAACGCAGGAAACACGGCCCGCTCAGAGTCGGCCAGAGATTCGGTGAATTCCCGCACCGCCAGCATAAGGCCAGTCGACAGACGGCGGAATGCAAACTCCACCAGGGCCCTGGGCCTCCGGCTGGAATCTCCCGCCAGCAACCGGGCACGGCGGCGTTCAAGGCTCGGCCGCCCGCGATCAGGCTCAGCGGGTTTCCGTCTTCCGGTAGACGATGCCCGTATCGACTTCAGCGAAGCCGGCGGAATGCAGCAGGGCGAGAAAGGCCGGGTTGGACTCCGGGCAGTGCGCCTCGGCCCGGGTGAACGTCTCTTCCTTCAGCCGGCGGCAGGCATCCAGCACGAGGGCCTGGGCAAAGCCCTGGCGGCGATGGTCATCCGGTACTTCCAGCCCCGTAAGACCAACCACCCGCTCACCCCAGCAGTTGAGATAGTAGTCCAGCCCCAGCACGGTCATCGAAGCCACGGGCTCCTGAGCATTCCGTGGGGTGAGGATGAATTCGATCGTATCGAGCCGGCCGAAGCGGGCAAACCACCACCAGGTGGCCCGCGAGGGCTGATGCAGCACCCCCAGCTGCGTCTTGCGGCGAACACCCACCAGCCGCATGCTGACCGGGTCGCGGGAGTTGACGAGATCCCGCTGCAGAACGTGCGTTCTGGCCGCCGGATGGTAACCCGCAGCGGTCAGGAATGGCTCCGCAGCCACATCGGACTGCAGAAACCCGGAGAGGCGGGTCCCACCGTAAATGCCCATGTAAAACGGGTCGCTGTCGGCCGCCGGTCCAGCCGTGATCGACGTCACCCCGCGACTGACCAGCCACTCTTCCGCCCGCCGAAGCAACTCGCTGCCGATTCCCTGACGTCGGAACCGGGGCAGAACGACGACAGCGCAGATCACTCCCCGCGAATAATCCAGTCGCGAGCCATCTTCGACCGTTCCGAAGCCGGCGTGAACAAAACCTGCTGGCTCTCCGTCATGGAGCGCCAGAATCAGGCCGTCCCGTTCGAAGTACGACTGGGAGAACACCACCGTTTCGAACGCATCTGTGCCCAGCCCGCTGGCCGCTCCGCGACCCAGCTGACCGGCATTCCAGATCGCTGCAATGCGCGGCGGATCGGTATTATGAAACGACCGATACTCGATCACGACGATTTGACTTACTCTGAAAGAAGACCGGCAGCGGCAGTGGTAATGGCTTCCGGAGTCAGTCCGTACTTCTCCAGCAGACCGTCCGGGTCTCCACTTTCAGCGTAAGTGTTCCCCACGTTCACAAAACCCATCTTCACCGGAGCATGCTCCGCTGTCACGCGGGCCACGGCGGAACCCAGACCGCCAGCGGCCAGGTGTTCTTCGGCCACCACAATCCCGCGGGTTTCGCGGGCCGCCCGAATGATGGCTTCCTCGTCGATCGGCGAGACGGTGTGCATGTCGATCACGCGGGCGGAAATTCCCTTCGCGGAAAGATCCTCGGCCGCATCAAGGGCCATGGCCACCATCAGCCCGTTGGCAATCAGAGTCACATCGCTGCCGTCCCGCAGCTGAATCGAACGGCCAATTTCGAAATCGCAGCCGTCGGTGTAGATGGCGGGCACTTTGGGCCGGCCCAGCCGCAGGTAAGTCGGTCCGTCATGCGACAGCATGGCGGCGGTGGCCGCTTTAGTGGATGCGGCATCCGCCGGCACAATTACGGCCACACCGGGCAGAGTGCAGGCCAGGGCCACATCTTCGATCCCCATCTGCGAGGGGCCGTCCTCACCAATGGAAATGCCTGCGTGCGAACCCACCAGCTTGACGTTCAGCCCGGGGAAAGCCACCGACATCCGAATCTGATCGTACGCATTGCACATCAGAAAACAGGCGAAGCTGGCCACAACCGGCGTCTTGCCGCTGGCGGCCAGGCCACCAGCCACACTCACCAGGTTGCTCTCGGCAATGCCGATATTGAACGACCGCTCGGGGAACTTCTTCGAGAAAGGCTCTGTGCGTGTGGAGTTACCCACATCAGCATCGACCACCACAACCTCGGGCAGGGAGCCGCCCAGTTCCGCCAGCGCTTCGCCGAATGCGTCGCGGGTGGCAGCTCCTGTTTTCAAACCGCTTTTCTCACCGATCGCCATGGCCAGTCTTTCTCTCTTGTTTCTGCCGGGGACAACTTCCCGGGCTTCCGACCGCCGCAGAAGACGAACCTGCCAGCCGGGTTCTGCAATCCGCTGATGTATTGTGCTGACAGCCCGCCCGCTGAGTCGGCTCAGTCAGGCGGCCATCATCCGGAATTCTGTTGAACGCCTGCCGCGACTGAACCGTCAGCCACCGCAGCCTTCTTCCGCCAGGAACGGCAAACCTGCCCCCCGCTCAGCCGAGCAGAGCCAAGGCCTTCTGTTCCAGGTCCGCCGAGAGCGGCTTGCCGTGGTAGTTCAGGTCGCCCTCTTCTTCCAGCAGCGGAAGAATGCCATAACCCTTCTGCGTCCGGGAGACGATGGCCGTGGGACGGTCAGTCACTTCCCGGGCGGTTTTCAGGGCGGCCAGCACCTCATCCTGGTCGTTGCCGGAGATGGTCTGCGTATGCCAGCCGAAAGAGCCGATCCGGTCGGCGAACGGTGTCAGATCGAGCACATCGCCCGTGGCACCCGTCTGCTGATATCCGTTCTGATCGACAATCAGCGTCAGGTTGGCGGTCTGATACTTGGCGGCAGCGGCAATGGCTTCCCAGACCTGACCTTCGCCCATTTCGCCGTCGCCCGTCATGACGTACACGTGCGAATCGCGACCGTCGACCTTCGCAGCCAGAGCATGCCCCAGCCCGATCGACAGGCCCTGGCCCAGCGAACCGGTGGAGGCTTCGATGCCTGGCAGCCGCTTCATGTTCGGGTGCCCTTCGAGCGGGCTGCCCAGCTTACGCAGTGTCAGCAGTTCTTCCGCCGCGAAGTATCCGCGTTCTGACATGGCTGCATACAGCACGGGCACGGCGTGCCCCTTGCTGAGAATGAACCGGTCGCGGGCGGGGTCGGCCGGGGCCGCGGGATCGAGCCGCAGGTACCCGCCGAAGAACAATGCATTCACCACTTCCACCGCAGAAAGGCTGCTGGTGGGGTGACCGCTGGCGGCCTCGGTCGTCATGCGGATAATGTGCTGCCGCAGCGTCCGGGCCTTGTCGCGCAGCTCGTCATTTCCCAGCTGGATTGCTTCAACTGCCACGTTTCGCCCTTCTGTACTTCACCAGTCCTGAAGACTGTCTGGAAATCGGCCGTCATCCCCTCTGGCAGTGGGGAGAACAGGCAGGAATGCCACTGAATCCTTATGCGGCCAGAATGACAGACAGACACTGCCGGCAACAGAGATCTCCTGCAACTGCAGTTCTCCGCCGCTACATGCCTGCCTCGGAACACGAACTGTCGGCGGGCAGAAAGGGGCCGCAGAATGGAGCCCGCCGTCCGTTTCCTGAGGCTCGACATGCTAACGAGGTCCTCCGCCAATTGCAAAGAGCCGCCCGTTCCGGAAACAGCGGTCCAGGGGGAATTGGTCACTGCCTGTGGCAGCGGCCCGAGACGGACAGGCCGCCCCGGCCAGAATCACCGGTTCGACCGTTTCCGTTCGCCCGGTTTGCGGGCGTGCTGCTTTCCCGCCAGAGGCCCCGGACCGCCGGCGGCCTGGTTGCTGCTTTCCGAAATTCAGTTCGGGCGGAACAGCACCGGGGTCTGCTTCCGCGAACCGGCAAGCCGGGGCACTTCTTCCCGCAGGAAGTCAAACAGCTCGCTGGCGGTCAGGTGCAGGTTCCGATCGCTGTCGGCCTCACCGCGGAAGGCGGCCTCCACCGCCAGGGCGAATACGCCGCGGCGCCCGTCTTCCGCCGGCAGCCCCCGCTGACCGGTG
>JAGQPV010000284.1 GCA_020426545.1 Planctomycetaceae bacterium | reverse complement strand
TTCCCAAAGACGAATTCGGCGGGAATATCCTGATTGAGAACAAAACCGACAAACCGCTGACCGTTCAGATGCCTGAATCGTTCGTGGGCGTTCCCGTGCTGAAGCAGTTCGGTGGCGGCCAGACGGGCCTTGGCGGTGGTGGTGCTGGTGGCTTCGGCGGCCAGGGTGGCCAGGGTGGCCAGAATCAGTCCTTCGGCGGTGGCGGTGGACTGGGTGGTGGTGTCGGCGGGTTTGGTGGCGGCGGACTGGGCGGCCTCGGTGGTGGCGGTGGTTTCTTCTCGGTGCCTCCCGAAAAGACCGTTCGCATCACCTACAACTCCGTGTGCCTCAACCATGGCCTCGCGGAGCCCCGGCCTTCCATGGAGTACCGCCTGGTGCCGACGGAAGAATACACGCAGGATGTCCGGCTGCAGCAGCTGGTGAACATGGTGGCGACAGGCCGGCTGAACCGGCAGGCTGCTCAGGCAGCCGCCTGGCACCTGACCGACGACATGAGCTGGCAGGAACTGGCGGCCAAGAGCGTTCGCCGGCTGGGCGGTGCGGGAAGCACACCGTACTTCAACCGTTACGAGCTGACCGGTGCAATGAGCATCATGGCTCAGGCGGATGCCCTGGCTCGCGAAGCCGGAAAGAAAGCGGAAACGCAGCCCGTCAGCCGGACCGAAGAACCGGTTCGCCGTGGAATCCGCCGGGTTGCTCCCCGCAGCAACTGATGTTCGACGCGGACGCTGACCTTTCCTCCCGAGAGATCAGCCTCCAGCAGACAGCAGTTCACGGTTCATCCGGCTGACAGCGGCGGACAGCCGCCCGAGACTGAAGACAGACAGGCCCGCTCTCCGGCAACGGGGGGACGGGCCTGTTTTCATGAGGCTACGATTCTTCTGCTGCTTCTGCTGCTGCATCGCTCGCTTTAGCCGGGGAACCAGGAAACCGGAGCCTGACCGGTACTGGCGGGACGGAAGCAGACCGGGACCAGGCGCAGAGCACTCATGAAATTGCGGCCGGTAGGCCGGTCGTGGCTTCCGGGGAACGTGCCTCCGAAAGAACCCTGCCGGGCAGACGAAAACAGGCTGGCACCTCACGGGAGGGGCCAGCCTGCAGGCTTGTCTGATGGTTCTGTCGGTGATTTCGGCAGTGACGTGGCGGAACGATGTCCGGTCTGTCGCTCAGCGGTGCTGAGGAACTTCGATCACCTGGGGATTGGGATCGAAGATCACGGTCTTCACGTTCCGACCGTCTTTGGAAGGCAGCGTCGCGACTTCAGCAACCAGCACATCCCGGCCATTTTGCGGATTCGTGCGGACTTTGGCTCCGAACAGTTTGCGGTACATGGCGATCCGCGGGTCATCGGGAGAGTCGAATGAACCGACCGTGACGATCGAGCGGTAGCGATCGTGATAGACGTAAGCTTCCAGGTTCCGCTGCCCGTTCGGCAGCTGAATGCCCTTCAGCGGCAGGTTGCCTTCCCGCAGGTAATTCGCCAGCTGCCAGGAGGAAAGGGCGGCTTCGTCCAGGTTGTCATCGACGTCGAGGGTAAACTTCCGCTCGCGGGCCCGGCCGGCGGCATCTGCGGTGGCTGTGGTCGATTTGACGTAGGAACTGGCCACGATCAGGGTGTAGCGGCCCGTGTTCTTCAGCAGGGAATACTTCGCTCCGGAGTTCAGGCTCAGGACCAGCGGGTCCTGTTCCGTCTGCTGAACTTTCTCCGGATCGAGCAGGGGGTTGATCGTCAGGAATGCACCCGTCAGCGGGGTGGGCTGACCGGGAGTCCGCCGGAAGATGCCGCCGCTTTTCAGCTTCCGCAGGTCGGAATCCTTCTGCCGTTCGTTGATCTGCCGGAGGAAATCCGGATCCTCAGCCGAGAGGAACTGCGGTTTGAAATCCTTGATGTACTCCAGGGTTTTTTTGGCGACATCCCCGCTGGAACTGCGGTAATTGCCGGCCAGCACGCAGACGCTGCCCTGCTGTGCCGTATAAACCCGGGTGCGCTCGCGGCCCAGCCGGTCGAAGGTATCGACGCGGTCCAGTTCGTCTTCGCGGCTGTAGGTGTAGGCGGGAATGCCCTTCCGCCGCAGTTCGAACACGAGTTCGTCGGCTGCTTCCTGCGGGGTGAGGCCTTCTTTGGACTTCATCTCTTCAGGGGGTTCGCGAAAACTGGCGACCATCACCATCCACGGCCCGTGGCGGTCGGTCAGGCGGTATTCCTTTCCGCGAACAGCTTCAATTCTTGCATCTGCCACGCTGCTCAGGCTGGCGAAGCACAGGATTACAGCGGCTGCCGATGGCAGGCAGTTTGAGATTCGCACGGGAAACTCCATTCCTTTGTCAGATTCCGTAGCGTTTGCAGTCCGGGAGTCAGGACTGACCAGGGATCCCCGCGGACAGACTGTGTCCCGGAAATCGATTGCATACCAGGCGAAACCCGGCGGGAGAAATGTTGCTGCAACAGACCGGCTGACCAGAGATCAGAAACCGGCCCGCCGATATCCAGCTGCCGGGAACATTCCCTGTTGCGGCAGCGGGATGACCGGGCTGCCTCCCACGGGGTGACAACGGACTTCCGGACAGGTGTTGAGATGAGGACTGAGTGAACTGACCGCCTCAGCAGGCCGGCACTGCGGACAGCAGAAGCTGCCGGACACTGACAGGAACCGGTCAAACGAGGTCAGGTGATCACGGAAACTGAGACGAGACGGCGAACCTGCCTGGCTTCAGTCTGCTGGATCAGGCTGACTTGAGCGAAAAACCGACTTTCTGCTGAAATGCGGCGGAATAGTAGCAGGAGCGGGAAAACAGGTCCAGACCCTGTTTGAGGCCACCGAACTGGCGGGAAAGAGCGGAAATCGGCGGGTCCAGGCCGGAGATCCCGCCGGCACGCCTCCCTCCGATTCCGCCGGGAAATCTGAGGGAGGGCCGGGAAAGTTCCATGCTGGAATGCGGCCGGGACACCAGACCCGCGGCTGCAATGCCTGCGGCCAGAGCCGTGCGGGATGCCCGCAGCAGAGAGACCGTCGAGATCTCGGGCTGTCCTATTTGAACTGACGGGCCAGCTCGATCAGCGTGCGGACCATGCAGCCCGTGCCTCCCCCTTCACGGTGCGGCTTGTTGCTGGAAGCGAACGACGGCCCGGCGATATCGAGGTGCACCCACGGACGTTCGCCGGTGAATTTCTCAAGGAACTTGGCGGCGGTGATGGCTCCACCCCAGCGGGTGCCGATGTTCTTGCAGTCGGCCACGTCGCTTTTGAGCAGCTCGGCAAAGTGGTCGAACATGGGCATGGCCCAGACCTGTTCACCCGCCCGGCTGGCGGCAGCCTGCACCTCGGCCGACCAGTCGTCGCAGCTGGCGAACAGGCCCACGACATCCTCGCCCAGAGCCACCACGCAGGCTCCCGTCAGCGTGGCCAGATCGACGATCCGGCTGGCTCCCTGTTCGACGGCGTAATCCAGCACATCGGCCAGGACCAGCCGTCCTTCGGCATCGGTGTTGAGCACCTCAATCGTCGTGCCGCTGCGGGCTTTGAGCACATCACCCAGTTTGTACGACCGCCCGCTGACCATGTTCTCCACCAGGCCCATGTAGCCGGTCACATTGACCGGCAGCTTGAGGCGGGCAATGGCGGAGATGGCGCCCAGGACAGTGGCGGCTCCGGCCATGTCGCACTTCATGGTGTTCATGCCTTCGGACGGCTTGAGCGACAGTCCGCCGCTGTCGAAGGTCACGCCCTTGCCGACGAGGGCCAGCTGCGGATCGTTCTCGCCGGCGCCGCGATACTCGAGGACCACCACACGGGGCGGGCGATCGCTGCCCCGGGCCACCGCCAGCAGCGAACCGAACCGTTCGGCTTCGAGCTGCTGTTCATCGAGAATGGTGCAGGTCAGGCCGTCGATCCCGCTGGCAACCTGTTCGGCCCGGCTGGCAAAGCTTTCAGGGTAAATGTCATCCGCGGTCAGATTGACCAGTTCGCGGGTGAGATTCACGGCTTCGCCCAGCAGCTGGCCTTCGGCAGCGGCCGCCCGCAGGGAACTCGCATCGCCCTCCGGCAGCACCACAATGGCGGCTTCGAACGGGTGACGATCCGGCTCGGAGCGATACAGCGACTGCCCCGCACTGCCGGTCACCAGACTGGTCAGAATGGCGGTCGCCGTGGCGGATGCGTCGAGGCTGCCTGCCACGGCTTCCGGCAGGGCCACCGCAATGGAAGAGGATTTGCGGCTGGAGGCAATGCGGGCCGCCGTGCTGGCGGCCCGGCCCAGTCGGGCGAGGTCGCACTCTTCGGATTTCCCGATTCCCACCAGCACCAGCCGGGTGGCAGCCAGGCCCTGAATTCCGTGCAGGACCATTGTCTGGTCGGGCTTGCCGGTCAGGTCTTCCGTTTCCCGCAGACGCTGCAGCAGTCCGCCGAGCTGCTTATCGAAAGCGGCCAGGGCCGGAGGGAGGTCGCTGTCCTGGGGAACAAATACGACCAGCCAGTCCGCCTCAACTTCGGCCAGCGATCCTGCTGTTACTTCCACCTGCATGACTGTCATCCTTACATACTGCACGGAATATATGGCCCGCGATTCTGGTGACCTGCCGGAGACATGCCCCGGCGGCGGGTGCCGGGCACATTGGAAACCAACCTCTGGAAGAACACAACCGGCGGCGGGTGAGGGGAGGTGTCCAGCCAGCAACGCAGGGACGATTTCCAGAGAATGACTGGGGGAACCAGCCGGCGGATGGGGCACGGGCCGCAGGTGCTCATCCACACAGGCAGAGCGGGTCGGAAATTGCCTTTCGATTGATCAGCCGATACAATTATGAGGTCAATCATTCGGAATTCCGCAGCTGCAGAGGCCAGCCGGTCTGACTGCGGCAGTCCGCAGAACTCTGATCAGGGCCTGCCATGGCAGTCCCCGGGCAGTTTTCCTTCCGGCCCGCCCCCCGACAGAACCTCCTCAGAACATAGAGGCAGACCCAACCCCGACGCGACGGTGGCAGATCGCCTGGCAGTTTGATCTGCTGTCCCGGCTCCCGTCAGTTCGGTCTTCCCGGCAGAAACCGGCTGACCGACGGGCAGTGGCATCACAGCGAACAACTGACAGCTGAACTCGCCTTTCGCCCTCCGCAGCAAATGCAGTAAAGAAGCCGCACGCTCGCCGGCAAAGTACCGACCCACGAAGACGGTGGCTGTCTGACACTGCTGTTGCCCGGCTGACAGGCGGGCGGCAGGAACAGTCAGCGGCATTCAGCGCGATCCGGCCCCCTATACCGGACAGGCATAGACAGAGCACTCGGCAAGACGGACAACCGATGCAGCTGAACCCTCCCGGACAGACAACCAACCCGGCCAGTTCTGAACTTTCCACGGAAC
Organism: Planctomycetaceae bacterium; assembly: GCA_020426545.1. Lineage (GTDB taxonomy): Bacteria > Planctomycetota > Planctomycetia > Planctomycetales > Planctomycetaceae > JAGQPV01. Next base: position 2,134 of record JAGQPV010000284.1, on the reverse strand, counting down.
TGACCTTCGACTGGCAGCCACGCACACGGGTGGTGTGCGGAGCGGGCCGGGTGGCACAGCTGGGAGAGCTGGCCCGTGAACTGGGGGGCACGCGCGTGCTGCTGGTCACCGACCCGGGACTGGCCAGAACCGGACATCCACAGCGGGCGCGGCAGCTGCTGGAGCAGGCCGGGCTGCATGTGGCTCTGCACGACGATGTGGAGCCGAACCCGACCACGGTGGATGTCGACCGGGCCCTGCTGGTGGCCCGGCGGGAGAAAGTCGACCTGATTGTGGGTTTTGGCGGCGGGAGCAGCATGGACTGCGCCAAAGGCGTGAACTTCCTGCTGACCAGTGGCGGACGGATGGAAGACTACCACGGCGTGGGCAAGGCAAAAGCCCCCATGCTGCCGATGATTGCCGTCCCCACCACCGCCGGCACCGGAAGCGAGGCCCAGTCGTTCGCGCTGATTGCCCGGGCCGATTCGCACATGAAAATGGCCTGTGGCGACCCGAAGGCCGCCTGTCGGGTGGCGATTCTGGATCCCGAGCTGACAGTCAGCATGCCGCAGCCGGTGACAGCGGTGACGGGGATCGATGCCATCAGCCATGCCCTGGAAACGTCCGTCACCCGGCCGCGAAATGGGATTTCGCTGATGTACAGCCGGCAGGCGTGGGGGCTGCTGTCACGGGCCTTTCCCGTGGTGCTGCGGGAGCCCAAAAATCTGCAGGCCCGGGGCGAGATGCTGCTGGGGGCTCATCTGGCGGGGGCCGCGATCGAGAACTCGATGCTGGGGGCCACGCATGCCCTGGCCAATCCGCTGTCGGCCCATTTCGGCACGACACATGGTGTGGCCGTGGGGGTGATGCTGCCGCATGTCATCCGGTTCAATGCGACAGTCGCGGGGGCCCAGTATGGCCTGCTGGCGGCAGATGCCGGATTGTGCCGGGCGGATGACCCGGAAGCCCCCGCACGGCTGGCCGATTATGTAGAATCACTGGTGAGCGAGGCGGGCCTGCCGACGACGCTGTCCGCCTGCCAGGTCGACTCCGGGCTGTTCCCGCAGCTGGCCGAAGAGGCAGCCGCCCAGTGGACAGGCACCTTCAATCCGCGACCGGTCGATAGTGACTCCTTGAGAGGTCTGTACGAATGTGCGATGAGTGCCCGCCGGGCCGCCGGTTGAGTGTCTCCGCTCTCCGCCAGCCAGTCGTGCTGCTGACCGCATCGCTGCTGATGCTGGCCGGTGGTCTGGTCCCGTTTCTGCCCGGCTCAACAGAAAGTCCGGTAGTATTCGGAGCGGAACCGCCGGCCGATGCTGGCAGACTGCCGGAAGACTGGACTTCCTTCCGGAATGGCCGACAGCTGCAGGGACTGGCTGGCACGACCCTGCCCGAAGAGCTGGAACTGCTGTGGAAACATCCCGCTCCAGACGGGTTTGCCTCGACCGCGGCGATTACCGGCGGGCAGGTGTTTGCCGCCTCGCTGACCGGCAACCTGATGTGCCTCGACCTGAAGACCGGCCGGGAAATCTGGAATTACCGCTCGATTGACAGCACCGACCCGGATGATTTTGCACCAGGATTCAAAGCCTCGCCCACTGTAACGGAAACCGCTGTCTATATCGGCGATGAAGACGGTGTATTTCATGCGGTGGACCGGAAGACCGGGAAACGGCGGTGGAAGCATGTCACGGGCGGAGAGATTGTCAGCTCGGCGACCGTGCTGGATGGCCGGGTGCTGTTTGGTTCTTATGATAACAGCCTGTATTGCCTGAACGAAAAAGACGGCACGCTCGCGTGGAGCTATGCCACGGACGGTTATGTCAACTGCACGCCGGCGGTGGCAGGGCAGTACACTTTTGTCACCGGCTGCGACGAGCACCTGCGGGTGATTGACATCAGCACGGGCAAGCAGCACAGCGTGCAGAACCTGATGACCTATCTGATTGCCTCGCCCGCCGTGGACGGCAACATGCTGTATGTGGGCACGTATGCCAGCGAAGTAATGGCGATTAACTGGGAGTCGCTGGAGGTCGTCTGGCGGTACAAGGGGGCCGGGCGGGAACTGCCCTATCATTCCTCCGCGGCACTGACGGAGAAATATGTGATCGCCGGCAGCCGAGACAAGCGGATGCACTGCATCGACCGGGAAACG
>JAGQPV010000283.1 GCA_020426545.1 Planctomycetaceae bacterium | reverse complement strand
CGTAATGCAGGTTGAGCCTTCGTCGAAATCCCGACCGTCTTTCGCGGAAACGTAGCCCCACCCGCCACGGGTCGTCTGCGCCTGGCCACTGAAGGTGACGGCCCTCGTCAGCACTTTCTTCAGCCGTTCCCGCAGGTCGGGGTCGTCTTCCTCGCCGTAAATCTGCGAGAGAAACAGCATCGAAAATCCGTGGCCGTAGGTGTAGCGGTAATCGTCCTTGTAGCCGATCAGCCCGTTCGGCTGGGCCGTATCGATCAGAAACTCCACGGCCTTGCGGATGTTCTCCGAGTATTTGCCGGTGGAGGTCGTCGAACCTTCGCACGACATGGCCATGCCGGACAGAGCCGTCATCGCCACTTTGTACTGCCGGTTATTGGCTTCCCAGTATCCCTGAGGACGCTGTTCCGCGGCCAGCCAGTCCAGCGCGCGGCCCACCGCCAGCTTGATTTTGGGATCCTGCCGGCGAATGGCGGCCGTACTCGTCTGTTCTTCCGGACCGCCCGCCAGCAGGCAGGCAGCCGCCAGCACGGCAATAAAACCGGCCCGCAGGCAGCCCCGCCGGGAAATACCAGAGCGGAAAACACCAAAGCCAGACAGGCCAGTGCGGGTGGAATGGAAAAATCCACCGCGGGCAGACTGCGGATGCTGTGCCATAAACAGGGTCCCGCCGGGAGGTTCGGGCTGGCGAATACTGGTAAACAAAGAGGAGGGCGCCGGCAACTGCCGGCAGGCAGAACTTCTCCCTGTACCAGAAGGACGTCCGGGGGCCGGGAATCTCACACAACCGACCCCTCCGCTGATATTGAGGCCACGGGGAAAACAGCATCCCGCAGCCTGGTCTGTCAATTCAGCCTGGTAGCCGTCCGGGTTTCCGTCAAGAGGAAACAGCAGCGGCACGACGGAACACCCTGCGAAAGGAAGCAGCCGCCCGGGCTGCACCACCCGGAAATCGGGCGGCGCAAAAAAACCCGCCACGGTGCCGTGAGGCAGACCGTGGCGGAACGCAGTGAACCGGAATTCTCCAGGGATTGCGACGGTGGGGTCGCTGCGAGAATGGCGGGGATGAGACTGTGCAAAGCACCGTCTGTGGTCATCCTGGCCAACGCGGTATTGTCTGGCACCTCCGACGGAATCAGGGGGAGAATCCGGCTGGACTGCAGTCCAGCGGAGCCGAACAACTGTCCGGCACTGTTCTGTCCGGCTAATAAGCAACGGGATCAGCCGGTTTTTTTCATCTTGTCTGGCAGGGTGACGGCCCCGCGGCAGTGCATTCTATCGGCAGGATCCCGGTGAGAATTCGACGGGAAAATGAGAAATCCGGCAGCTGGCAGAACCTGCCGGGCGTCTCTTCAGCAGCAGGCTGGCAGCGGCCCGCGAACTGCATCCGAAATCGCTGCTTGCCCCGGCGTGCCGGCTGTGTCAGGCTGGTCAGAGTTCTGCCGGATCCAGGCATCTGCCGGGTGAGGAACTGCCGGTGAGTTGCCTCCCGCAGCCCGAATTCGATAATCGGCAGTTCACAGCTGCTGTACCCCGCTCACACGAAGGACTTCACCATGCTGTTCCGCCGAATGCTGTGTGCTCCCGTCCTGCCTGGCTGGCTGTTCGGCCTGGCGGTCCTGCTGCCAGCTGCCGCCACCTTCGCAGCGGAAGCCAAAGCCGACAAACCGCAACCGGCAGCCCAGCCCGTGACTCATGCCGTGCAGGATGGAACCGGACCAGGCTGGCGGGCTCTGGGCGAGAAAGACTTCGTCGATGTCAACGGCGAGGAAAGCACCTGGACATTCCCGAACGGGGAGATCCACTGCACGGGCCTGCCGGTGGGAGTCATTCGCACGGCGAAAAAATACACCAATTTCGAACTGGTGGTGCAGTGGCGGCACCTGCAGCCGGCCGGCAACTCGGGTGTGTTCGTCTGGGTGCCGGAGGAATCACTGCAGGACCTGGCACCGGGCCGGCTGCCGCATGGCATTGAAGTGCAGATTCTCGATCCCGGCTATGCGACCGAGTACGAGAAACGCAGCGGAAAAAAGGGAGACTGGTTTACCGGTCATGGCGATGTCTTCGCGGTGGGCGTCTCGAAAATGAAGCCCTTTCCGCCTCTCTCCCCCAACGGCAGCCGCAGCTTTCCCACGGAAGACCGCACACTGCCTTCCCCCCAGTGGAACCATTACTACGTACGGGGCATCAACGGAGAAGTCCGACTGTGGGTCAACGGGAAAGAGGTCTCCGGCGGGACGGATTGCAACCCGGCCACGGGTTACCTGTGTCTCGAATCCGAAGGGAAGCCGGTACAGTTCCGGAACCTGCGGATCCGTGAACTTCCCTGAGCCGCTTCCGGTGCCGGCGGAAACAGATCACCACGGGAAACCAGTGATGCCACGCGGGCGCAGCCGGTGGGTCAGTCTTCCACTTCGACATCGATCTTCCCGCTGTCGATATTTCGCTGAACTTCCACCCCGCCATCCGGCGTCTCAATCTCAAGCAGCGTCTCCTCCCGCTCGCAGCCTGCCAGCAGACCGGCACACAGCACCAGGCCTGTGGCCAGCAGTCGAACTCCCGTGGACAGGCTCGACGTTCCGTGGCCCGTCCGAGCCTCGCTGGAATGGTCGTTGCAGCTGCTCATGATCTTCTCCCTCGCTGTTCGGTCGGTCAGTGCGCGGACTGATGGAAGTCTGGATTCAGGCAGAACGGGGAACCCGCCCGCCCTGCTGCCGGGATGACGTGAAACCAGCTGATGCAAACACCGTGCCTGAAGGACATCCGACCGGAAGACGACTCCCGTAAACCATTTCCTGAAAACGGCTTACCGCACGCACTCCGGGAGCGAAGCGGCCGCCGCTGCAGGCAGACAGACCAGCCTGAGCTGTCAGAGCGCGGTTCGGCCCGCCCGACGGTGCCGGCACCTCCCGTCCGTGAGCCCGCCAGCCGCACACTCGCCTGTTGGCTCTTCGTTCCGTATCCTGCAATACAGAGGGCAGCCCTCCGGAACTTCCCGGTCTGCCTGAGGGCCAGCTTCCAGCCCTCCTGATCGCAATGATCCGACGAAATCCGGCGTCCGAGCGAGCAGCCACGGCCTTCGCCCGCGCCCGGAACTCAGCCAGACAGCACACGCGTGCCATCACGGGCCAGCCCCCCGCGGCGGTGCGTTCATCCCACATCAGTCAGCCGGCAGCCAACAGTCGGTACAGGAGCAGACAGACCATGGCGGAATCCACCTGGGTTCGTGAGATCACAGCCGACAGTTTTCAGCAGGATGTTGTCGATCAGTCGATGGAGCGACTGGTTCTGGTCGACTTCTGGGCCCCGTGGTGTGAACCCTGCCGTCAGCTGGGCCCGATGCTGGAGAAGCTGGCGGCCGAGTTCAATGGCCGCTTTCTGCTGACGAAGGTGAACATCGACGAGAGCCCGGAACTGGCCGGCGCCTTCCGCGTGCAGTCGATTCCAGCGGTCTTTGCCATTCAGCAGGGACAGCCGGTCGATCAGTTTCAGGGAGTCATGCCGGAGGGAGACCTGAAGGAATGGATCTCGGCCCTGCTGCCTTCTCCGACGGAAGAACTGCTGGTGCAGGGGCAAGCCCTGGAAGCCACCGACCCGGCCGCGGCTGAGAAGTGCTATCGCGACGCACTGGAGCACGACGAATCCAACGACCGGGCAAAAGTCGCCCTGGCCCGCGTGCTGGTGCTGCTGGAGCGGGACGACGAAGCCTCCCGGCTGATTGCCCGCCTGGAAGAACGCGGTTTCCTCGAACCCGAAGCGGAAAAACTGAAGCATCAGCTGGAACTGCGGGCTGCTGCCGAGGAAGCCGGTTCCGTCACGGAAGCCCGGGAGGCGGTTGAGGCCAGCCCCGACGACATGCAGCTGCGAATTCGTCTGGCCGACGCCCTCGCCGGCGACCGGAAGTTCGAAGACGCCATGAAGGAATGTCTCCTGGTTGTGGAGCGTGACCGCGACGGGGCCGGAGAAGATGCCCGCCGCACCATGGTGCAGATCTTCGACACGCTCGGCCCGTCTTCGGAACTGGTGGGGGAATACCGCCGCCGCCTGGCGACTCTGCTGTATTGAGCTGGCGCAGTGTGAGGCAGGGGGCGGCTGTATCTGCCATCGTCCCCCGGGACAAGTTGCACCTCCGGGCACACGGCGGAAGAAGTTGAGGGTGCCATGCCCATTTCCGCGAAAGCGGGATGGGCATGTTCGATGACGTGGCACATCGGCCGGGCATGTCACAGCATGCCCACGCAGGCGTGGAGCATGCCACCCCTCGCCGGGAAATGTCCCCCACCCGAAGCATATCACCCCCGGTAACTCACCCATTTGCGGGGGGCACGTCTTCCGCCCTACCAGGCAATCTCATACTGCTCGATGCAGTCGGCTTCGCTCACGGGGCGGGGGTTGGTGGCTGTGGAGTGATCGGCCAGAGCCATGCCGGCCAGTTCGGGCAGCAGGTTTCGACCCACATTCAGATTGCGCAGCCGGGTCGGCAGCCCGATCTCACTGATCAGCCGGGAAAAGAACTCCGGCAGGTTCTCTCCCCGGGCAATTCCCACGGTCGAAGCCATCTGTTCCATCTTCTGCGGACAATCCGGGGCGTTGAACCGCAGCACGTGCGGCAGAAAAATCGCATTCAGCGTCCCGTGGTGCAGCGGCAGACCGGGCACGGCTCCCAGGGGATGACTGAGACTGTGAATCAGCCCCAGCCCCTTCTGAAAGGTCAGCCCGCCTTCCAGCGCTGCAATCATCATTTCCGAACGGGCTTCCAGATTGCCGCCATCCTCCACCGCCACCCGCAGATTGCGGCAGGCCCGGGACAGGCCATCCAGAGCGATCGCATCGGCCACGGGGTTGAACTTCGGACTGCAGAAGGTTTCCACGCAGTGCGAAATCGCATCCATCCCGGTACCGGCCGTCAGCAGGGGCGGCAGGCCGAGGGTCAGCTCGGGATCGCACACGGCGGCAGTGGGATACAGGTGCGGGCTGATCAGTGCCAGCTTGGCTCCCCGTCCAAAGGCAATCAGCGCTCCGCGGCCCACTTCACTGCCGGTGCCGGCCGTCGTGGGAACGGCGATCAGCGGGGGCTTGTCGGCGGTGATCCGTGAAACGCCTCCCCGCAGCAGAGCGTACTGCTCCAGTGGCTCCGGGTGAGTCGCCAGCAGAGCAATTGCCTTGCCGCAGTCCAGCGGAGATCCCCCTCCGGCGGCCACAATCCCGTCACACCCGTGTTCCCGGTAGATGGCCAGGCCAGCCAGCACGTTGTCTTCCGTCGGGTTGGCGGCCACCTGGTCGAACATGGCAGCCGGATGCGGCAGAATCCGTTCCGCCAGGCCACAGTCCACCAGCCCCCGGTCGGTCACCAGCAGCGGCCGGGAGACGCCCTGTTCCGCCAGAATCTCCGGCAGCAGAGACACCATGCCCGGGCCGAAATGAATGCCGGTCAGAAACGACATGGTGGGGACGGGCATTGTTTCTCGTTTCCCAGAGGAGATGCGCTGCGCAGCCGCTGCACCCGCGGCAGATGTTGCCCCGCGTGCCACTGCAGAACCCTGAATCCCGTTCGACCCGGTTGTGAGCCGCTGCCGAACGCTTTACGGTGTTTCCGTGGATTGCTGATTCTGCCAGAACAGACCCTCCGGACTCAAACGTATCGCCCGACGGATTCACAATCCCCCCTGCAGACGGCTTCATTCCGGTTCGACCCGGCCTCGCCCGGGCGGCATCCGGCCGGTTCTATTGCCTGGCCCGTCATCCGGGCGGCACACCGACCGCTTGCATCCCCCGGCGAATCCGATTCTACTGTTTTCACTGTTCTGACTGTCGAAAATGTGCAAAATCGAAAGCGGGAACGTATCACCACTCTGAAACCCGTGCAGTCGGCGGAGCGGGTTGATGCGGCACGTTCCCTGATCTCAGGCCAAATTGCGGGGAGTTCCCGCCTTGCGGGCAGAACCCGCCGGAAGCAGCCACATGCCGGACGATCTGGTTTTCATGATGGGGAAATACGAGGCGCGAATTCCCGCAGACCGCCAGTATTCTCCAAAACACGTCTGGTTTCAGCGGCAGGACAATGTTCACCGCGTGGGTTTCACTGCATACTCGGTTCGTCTGCTGCAGGATGTGTATTTCCTCGACTGGCGGATCGACGCGGGCGCCACACTCAAGACCGGCCAGGAAGTGGGAGAGATCGAAAGCTCGAAAGCACTCTCGACATTGTACGCCCCCTGCAGTGGCCAGCTGGTGCGGTTCAACGAGCAGCTGCTGAACGATCCGTCGGCCATCAACACCGACTGCTATGAATCCGGGTGGCTGTACGAAATGGAAACCACTGCGGACCTCCTCACCCCCGAGGCCTACATTCAGGTCCTGGAGGATGGCTGGGAAGGCACGCAGCGGTTGCTCAAAGGGCAGATCAACTGAAACCCGCAGGGTTTCCGCAACAGGGTGACCTCACACCGGCGACTTCGATCCGGGAAGAGCAGGAACATGGCGGCACGCAAACTGACCGTAGTCATCTCGCAGGCGCAGGGCAAAAACCCGGCGCGCCAGCGTCTGGAGGAGGAGCTGGCCGCCGCACTGATCATGCATCCCGACGTGGATGTGTCGCTGGTGCCCCACCTGTATGACCTGAGCCACGACCACACCGGCACCCTGTTCATGAAGGGCATTCCCGGAACGCTGATTGTGCTGAACTGGCTGTACCCCCGCGCCGCCCGGTGGACTCTCGACCGTGCCGGCATTCGCGGCGGAGAAGGCCAGTCTCTGGTCGTTCCCGAGGATGAAGACGAAGAAGCCGAAAACGCAGAACAGCCGGAGCCGAAGGGTGTGGTCTCCCGCGATGTTCCCAACCGCCTGATTTACTGCATCGATCTCCGCTGCTCGACCGATCCCCAGGTCTATCTGGACGAGATCAACCGCATCGCGTCGGAGCAGTCCGTCCAGACCGTGGGTCTGATGGACTGGATCCAGGGCAACCCGAAGCAGGAGCAGCTCGAACGCTATCTGCAGCCCGATCGCATGCTGGCCGCCGCCGGTCGCCCGCTTCCTCTGAACGGGAATGGAAACGGCACGGCCAACGGCAACGATTCCGCCAGCACCAATGGCAACGGCTCAGCCGAAGCAGCGGCCGACCTGCTGCCGGAACCCGTCAAGCGGCGGTGGTACCCCGTTATTGACTACGACCGCTGCACCAACTGCATGGAGTGCATCGATTTCTGTCTGTTCGGCGTATACGGTGTCGATCAGATGGACCAGATCCTGGTCGAAGAACAGGACAACTGCAAAAAGGGCTGCCCGGCCTGCAGCAGAGTCTGCCCCGAGAATGCCATCATTTTCCCGGGACACAAATCGCCCGCCATTGCCGGAGCAGCCGGCGAAGTCGCCGGCCTGAAAATCGACCTGTCGCGTCTGTTTGGCGGCGGCGAAGTGGATGACCTCGTCACAGCCGTGGCAGAACGCGATGCCGAACTGCTCCGCGACGGCCGGGAGGCTGTGGGAGCC
>JAGQPV010000282.1 GCA_020426545.1 Planctomycetaceae bacterium | reverse complement strand
GTTGTGGCTACCGGGGTTTTTGCCGTGGCTGCACCGGTGGATCCGGAACCAGCCGATGAACTGTCGATGGTGGCCGGGGTGCTTTCCCCCGTGGCTGCAGCCCGGCGTCCCCCGCCGAACAGCCGGTAGAAGATCGCATCCAGACCGAACCACGTCCCGGTAGGCAGGGCGGCCAGCGCCAGCAGCGCCAGCGCTTCAATCAGGTTCTTGTTGATGATCAGGCTGTGTTCCGGCCCGGGAGCGGACGGCACGCCAGGCCAGGGCGGCATGACCAGGTAAAACGAAAGCAGCATGCCGGCCCCGGCAATGGCCGCCACGCGGCTGCACAGCCCGGCAATCAGCAGTCCGCCGAGAATCGTCAGCGTCCAGATGGTCAGCCAGTCGACCTGGCTGATTTTTGTGGGCGCGGGCACCACCGGGCCGCGGGCCTGCTGCTCGGCCGTCAGCAGCGCTGTGGCGGCCGTGTGAAACTCTTCTTCCAGCGCCTTCACCGGGCCCACAAGCTCTGCCCGGGCCTGCTGCAGTTCGTTCCACTGCCAGTCGAGGTGCTCCTGCTGGAAATCGGTTTCCGCCAGCTGCAGACGTTCTTCATACCGTTTCAGCTTGTCGCGGTAGATATCGACCTTCCCGAGGTGCTGATAATCGACCGTCCCCGCCAGCTGCTCGTTCACCGTGGTGACCCGTTCCGGATCGGCCTTGAGCATGACAGCCAGCCGTTCGCGATAACTCAGCCGACTGCCCAGTCGGTACAGGTTCTCCACCGCCCGCCGCCAGGACGTGGTGGATTTCTCCGGCGTGGAACCGTCTGTGGGCCAGGGAGCCAGGGCCAGCAGAGCATCCCGTTCCTGCGGCAGCAGGTGCAGGCTTCCGTCGGCCACCAGCAGTTGATTGTCGGGGTCCCAGGTGACGACCTTGCCGAACCGCTTCAGCCCCTGTTCCAGGGTTTCGGCCGGCAGCGGGTCTTCCACCTTCACATAGAATCGGGGTGGCCCGTCCAGCAACTGGTCCAGCCGCGCCTTCTGCCGATCCGTCAGATCCGGATGGTGGGCCAGGAACCGTTCTTTCCAATCGTCCCAGCGGCTGGAAACGACGTCGAATTCCAGCCAGGCCAGGTCGTCGGGGTCGCCGGTCATGTTCCGGAAATAGTTGCGGAACGGCCCCTGAGCATTCTTCAGATACCCCTCAGCCGTCCACGGGCGGGGAGAACTGAGCGTATTGATTTTCCACAGGCCCTCATACAGGAACTGCCAGCCGATCGACATTCGCAGCAGTACGAGCAGCACTATGGCGATGCCGCCCACACGACGGAGATCACGCACGCCAGAATCCTCCGGTTATCTGTTCTCTGACTGCCAGGCTGCTGAATGCCGCGGAGGGAATCTCAGCTGGGATCCTGGCGTGAATTCCCGGTGAGCTGTCAAACCGGGTTCTGTTAACGGGTACTCAGGGTGGCTGCGGAGTGGTGCTGGCGGAATGGTCCGGTCTCAGTCCGGCTGCTGCCGGTACCGGAACGGCGGCTGGCCCAGTGGGAACCTGCCACCGGGTGCCACTGCTGGCTGGTTCCGCAGTGTCGTCGGTCACTCGAAGTCTGGCCGGCACTGCAGCAGAGAAGGCCACGCCCGTGGTTCTTCCGGAACGTGCCACCCGGGACGTTCATTCTGCCGGAGTGACACCCTCTGCGAAAAACAGCCGATCTTCCGGAATCCCGCAGACGACAGGCTGCAGCGTCTGCCCGCGCCGGGGAGGTGGAATCAGCAAAGCTGCCACATCTTCTCGATTATCACACCACTGGCGGGCTTTTTCGAGTCCCAGTACGAAAAACGCCGTCGACAGAGCATCGGCCAGCGCGGCTGTGGGGGCTAAGACGGCTACGGACAGCATGCCTTCTACTGGCCACCCGTTCCGTGGGTCAAGAATGTGACCATACCGTTTCCCTTCCAGCCGGAAATGCTGCGTGCCGGAGCCGCTGGAAGCCATCGCCTGATTTTCCAGCACAATGGTGGCCAGCTGACGGTCGGGAAACAGCGGATTGCGAATGCCCACCGGCCAGCCGCTGGCTCCCGTGTGCTGCCCCCGAGCCAGCAGACTGCTGTGCCCACCGTGCATCAGCCAGCTGGAAACCTGTCCGTCGTCCAGCAGGTGGGCAGCCCGGTCGAGAGCATACCCTTTGCCGATGCCGCCCAGATTGAGTTCCACCCCTTCCCGCAGATAGTGAACGGTGCGGGCTGCCGCGTCGAACTGCACATGCTCCAGCCCGGTGCGGGCGAGGCACCGGTCGATTTCTGCCTGTGCGGGCAGGCGGGCGGCCTGGCGACATTCCCGCCACAGGGCAATCAGCGGGCCGGAAGTCGGATCAAAGGCCCCTTCGGTCTGTCGGGAAATCTCCGCGGCTTCCACCAGCAGGCGGAACAGTTTCTCCTCCACTACCACGGGAGCCTCGGCCGCGTGCGTGTTCAGAAGAGACATCTCGCTGTGCGGCCGGTAGACCGTCAGCTGGTCTTCCAGCACATGCACCAGGTCCAGTGCCTCGGAAGCCGCCGGCAGTTCCTCTCCGTGGCCGGGGTTCAGAATGACGGAAAAATCGCAGGCCATGGCCCGGGTGGCCAGCCGCACGGTTTCCCGTCCTTCCGGAGCCTGCGGGGCAGCCGCTGACGGAAGTTCATCCGCCAGCTGGCCGGCCGCCTGCTCCATTTCCCGCCTGGCCGCTCGGCCGGTCAGAAATTCCCGCCGGCTGGCCGACTGGGGTGGCTGCCGGGAATCCTCCCGATCGGGAACATCTTCGGGCCGGGCAGTCATCGGTCACTGGGGGCTTTCACCTGGCCGCCGATGGCTTCCGTCAGCTTGCGGACCTCGCCGACAATCTGGTCTTCGAGGCCCGTTTTCCACTTTGACGGCTGCTGATACACAATCATCGACGTATCGCCCTCATATCCGCCGGCCGCCAGAATCCGTTCTGAAGGAATGTAGGCCATCACGTCGTTGGCATAGCCGGTCACCCACACCTGCGGGCTGTCCAGTTCCTGCTGCAGCCGCAGGGCATACTCCACCACCACCTCACCCCCCAGGGCGACCCAGGTGATGGTGTCTCCCAGCTGCCACACCTGCACCGGGTAGGGATACGTGGGAGACAGCGAACCCTGCGACTGGAGCTGTTCCAGCAGGACTCCGGCCCGGGCCCGCTCATACCGGCTGGAACTTTTCAGGTTTTCGCGAATACGCGCTTCGGTGGGAAGCTGGTCGAAAGCCAGGTCGGTCCGGCTGAAGGCTGCCCGGGCTTTGGGGGCCACTGGCTGCATCTCTTCCCGCACCACCAGGCTGCAGGCATAACCCAGCATCCGCCCGTATTTCTCGGCCAGTTCCACGGTGCGACGGGGCAGCGGGTTCTGGTCGGCTCCGCAGCCGGCATGAAACACGGCCACGGCACCCGGAAAGCGGTCTTCCAGCCAGGACGAGGCATAACCCGCATAATCGCCATTCCAGGTATACATGCCCAGCACCGTGTTGTGGCAGGCGTAGCCATACACCATGCCGCGAATCCGGCTGCCATCGGGCGTGGTCACCCGCAGCACGGGCACGGAATGGTCGTAAGGGCCAATACCCCGGGGATAGCGGCGGTTGGAAGCGAAGCCACAATTGCCCGAGCCGGCAGAAACCAGCGCGGGAGCCAGATCGGCAATTGCCTCTTCAATCGCCTGAATGACCTTCTGATTCAGCAGCAGCTGATGATCCCGCACGACCTGCCAGTCCTCCGGAGACATGGCCATCATGTGGCTGAGCATGTCGTCCAGCGCGGGGCCGGAGTGCGTGTGCGAGCTGGCAAACATCAGGTTTTCACGGGGAATGCCGTGCTTCTTCTCGATCTCCCGGGAGATGACCGACGCCATCGTCTTGTCCGGCACGCCGATCAGATCGAGGCCAATCACCACCACCGTGTTTCCGTCGGCATCCTGCAGGGCCGCAGTGCGGGCATACAGCTCGTGCACCGTGACTTCGGTGGGTTTATCCCGCCCTCCATAACCCGAGGCGAACATTGGCTTTTCGGGCGTGATTCTCACGCGGCCGAAACCCGCCTTCCAGCCGGAACCCGCCTCTGTCGCATTCGGGCCGACGGCATCCGCGGCCGGGCGAGCCGGTTCCCCCCCGACAGCCTGCTGCAGCGTGGTACACAGCAGCCCCGCGGCACACAGCATGGCCAGAACAATCGCCTGCCGGGCCTGACGGGTGAAGGAGGAATGCAGAGGACTGTCGGAAGTCAGCGCCAGACAGACGGCGGACTGCGTGGAATTTCGGACGGGCTGGTGTCTGCCCGGACGGCTGCGCATCATTTCGGCTCCTGCTGGCTGAGTGCCTGCCCGGTCAGTCCCGTCACCTGCCGTCCGGGAGATGCACGATCCATCACCCGGCAGCTGGTCACCGCGGAATTCCGAACAGCCTCTCCTTGAAATGAATCGAGGCCGGGGAAGGGCAACCTGGGCCGCTCCTCCCCCTGCTCTTTCGGTCCCTTAATCATACAGGAAGATCGGCTGCGTCAACCGCCAGTCAGAGGTTCAGTCTTCCGCCGAAGCCGCTGCCGGGTCTGCTTCCGCTCCACCAGCACCCTCGCCACCGGGGGCCACAGGCTTCTTCAGCGACGAGAGAAACTCCAGCAGATCGGCCACCTGATCGGCCGTCATGTCGCGGAGCAGAAGGTCCGGCATCAGCGACTGCCGCTGCGGAACAACTTCTTCCACTTCGTCGGCGGGAATGCGGATTTCCTTTCCGCGGGCATCGGCCAGCACGACTTCCGTATCGTCCCGCCGCACCAGCAGCCCGGTATGCACCAGGCCCCGCGTGGTTTCCACCAGATGCACCACGTACTTCGCTTCGATCCGCTTCGAGGGTTCCAGCAGACTTTCCAGCAGCTGGGGTCGAGTCAGCTTTTTCCCGATTCCACTGAGGTCGGGGCCCAGTTCCCTGCCCTGCCCTTCGATGCGGTGGCAGTTCCGGCACTGAACGTCGGCTGCCTGAAAGAACAGATTCCGCCCTCGTTCCAGGTTGCCTGTCAGGGCCAGAATCTGCGCGGGGTCGATGGCTTCCCCCAGCCGTTTGGTTCGCTGGTTCGGCGGCAGGAAGGCTTCGAACAGGTCGCGAATCTGCGATTGCGGATGGGCCACTGCCGTGGCAATCACCAGCTGCCGGGTCTCCGGCGGAAGCTGTTCCGCCGAGACCGCGCGGGCCAGGTGCAGCGCCGGGGCGGTGGCTTCCAGCAGCCGGGCAATCAGTTTCTGCCTCTTTGCCGGGCGACTGGCGGCAGCCTGCCGTTCCTGGGCCTCCACTGTCGTTTTCGCCGTTTCCCAGTCCGCCGGGGTGGGTGCTGTCCCGCCATGGGCGCGGGCCAGTCTGCGGGCCGTGCGCGCCACTTCCTGCGCGCGGTCGGTTTTCTCCCGGGCAAGGGCCGCCGCTTCATCCAGCTCGGCCAGTTCGGTAATCAGCTGATGTTCTTCTGATCGCACGGGCAGCTGGCGAATCCAGTCGTGAATCAGCGAGACGCCTGCTTCATCGGTCTGGTGCGAGCCAATATGCGGCATATGGCCGCGGCCCGTTTTCGACAGCCGCAGAAACAGCACCGAACGGTAGGGATCTCCCGGAGCGATAATCTGACAGTCGTGAATGCCGAAGGTGCCCTGCAGCGGGCGAATGTTGATGGCCTTCGTCTTTTCCAGGCTGAACGTGGCCCGCAGTTCGATATCGGCCGTACCGCCGGCCCCCTGCTGATGGCAGTGGGCACAGTTGGCGTGCAGCCACGCCCGGGCCCGCTGGTCGAGTTCTTCCGAGGGATCGTACGGGTTGGCCAGCTGCGGAAGTACGGCCAGCTCCTGTTCCCAGTCCACGCGGGCCAGCTCATTCCGGGGCTGATAAGTGACGAATTCGGGATCGGTGCGTTCGGCGGGGCCATTCGCTGCCGCTGTTCCGTCTGCTGCGGGAGCGGGGGCTGCGGCCGGCTGAACGAGTTCCTCCGCCGGGTGCCGCAGGATGCCCAGCGCGGTGAGGTACCGCAGCTGGTTGGCTCGGCCGAATTCTGTTTCCACCGGGCGGTTGAGTTGCTCGAGACTGAAGGCCAGCTTGTGCTGGGCCCACGGATTGTGGCAGCGGGCGCAGGCCGCCCGGCCGGAAAACGTCCACTTCTGCTGTCGCTGTCCACCGGGCGCCGCCGCATCGTGGACGGTCAGTTCCAGTTCGGCACCGTCCGCCGGCACCAGCTCCGCGTCGGTCTGGTCGTCGTTCCAGCGGTAGGAATACCCGTTCCAGTGCTGGCCGGTGTAATGCAGAATCTGGGTTTCAATCCGCCGGGCGCTGGCCGGGTTGCCGGCTTCCATCTCCAGAGTCAACGTGCGGGCCAGCACACCATTGGCGGGGAATTCCAGGATCCGCTTCATGATGGTGCCGGGAATCAGCACGGGTTCCGGGTGCCGCAGCACGGTGCTGTTTCCCGGCAGGGCCACCAGCCGCTCGACCGTGGCATGGTCAGACCACATTGGTGCGGCAATCTCAAACGGTACCACGCCAGGGGCCGGCTCGTGCTGTTTCACATCGGCGAACAGGCCGGAATCGCTCAGCTTCCGGGGGAACGGGTGCTCGGGCTCTGTCTGATCGTTCCGCTCGAACTCATGAATCGTCCCCGCATCGTAATCGAGGACGAACAGCTCACCGGCATCGTCCTCGCAGAAAGCCACCAGGCGGACGGTGGGCTGAACGATCTCCTGCATCGACAGCACCCGGGCATCGTCGAACGTGGCGGCCCACATCCGGCGGGTTTCCCAGTCGCCGAAGAAGTACTGGCCCTCGAACTCGGGAAATTTCTTCCCCCGGTACACAAAGCCGCCCGTGACTGAAGCCGCCAGCGAATGCGGCAGGCTGATCATCGGCGGGCTGATCGGCGTCGGACCGGGCTTCAGTTCAGCCCGCACGGTCTGCGTGCCTTCCATGATGCTCCAGCCGTAGTTCCCGCCTCGCTCGATGCGGTGGACCATCTCAAACATTTCCCAGCCCACATCGCCCAGCCACAGCTGGCCCGACTTGCGGTCGAAGCTCATCTTCCACGGATTGCGGAAACCATAAGCCCAGATTTCCGGGCGGGCACCCTCCAGTTTGACAAACGGATTGTCGGCGGGAACGCCATAGTTCCGGCCGGCATCGGGGTGGTCGACATCGATCCGCAGAACGGACGACAGCAGATTACTGACATCCTGGCCGGCCAGCCGGGCATCCGGCGGGTTGGGGAAGGAACCGTCTCCCGTGGAAATATAAAGGCATCCATCGGGCCCGAACTTGAGGCAGCCCCCGTTGTGGCCGTTGTTCAGCCAGGTAATCACAATCTGCTCGCTGGCCGGGTCGATCTCGGGCGGGCCGGTCTCAGTCACGGTGAACCGCGAAACACAGCTGCCGGTTTCGAGCTGCTCGCCACCCTTCTTCGGAGCCATCACATAGCAGATGTAGCACTAACGGCTCTTCC
>JAGQPV010000281.1 GCA_020426545.1 Planctomycetaceae bacterium | reverse complement strand
CGGCAGAATCCCGAGTACAACCCGGCCGGTGCCGCCGGCCAGTCACGTTCCCCTCAGCCGGAACGTAACGCCGGAACCAGCGCGGCCGAACCGCGCCACTTTCCAGAAAACGCTCAGTTCCCGGTCGCCGGGCAATCAGCCGCACTCCCCCGCCAGCCGGTGGAATCCGACACCCGACAACTCCCCGTCCTCCGCATCAGTCGCGACGGACAGGAAGCCACTGGTGAAGGCCAGAACATCCGCCGCACAAAATCGACCGGCAGCGGATTGTGGACCAGCTTTGCGTCTCTGGCTGTACTGATTCTGCTGATGCTGGGCGGTGCGAAGCTGTGGAGGCGGCATGGCCCGCGGATGGGCAGTGTCATTCCGGGAGAAGCAGTGGAAGTCCTCGGCCGACGGCCGGTGGATGCCCGGCACTCCATCGTGCTGGTTCGACTGGGCTCCCGCATTCTGGTACTCAGTGCCGGCACCGGCGGACTGCAGACACTCACCGAACTGTCCGATCCGGTGGAGGTCGACTTCCTGGCCGGCCAGTGCCGGCAGCAGGCCGCTGAAGGTGCCGTGGCCCAGACGTTCCGTTCTCTGTTTCAGCTGGAATCACTCCGCGGCCGCGAACAGACCACCGCCCGCGCTTCCGACAGAACAGCAGGCAGAACAACCGCAGCGGTCACCCGGTCCGCTCATTCTCCGGACAATGCACCGCCCGCTCACACGGAAGACCATTCGTATTCTGCGGGCAGTCAGTATGCAGCCAGCACATACTACTCCGAGGAAAACCAGTACTCGACGCAGCCCGAACCCGGCGACTATTCCCGTGAGACCGACAGCGCCGGCCACCAGGCATACCAGTACACAGAGAACCAGCACACCGATTACTCCGCGGAGGCTTACACCGGGTCCGCAAACCCGGTTGCCACCGGAACGGACCGTTCCACCGCAGAAACTGAGGCATTCGCGGCACTGAATGAAAACGAAGAAGCGGCGAACCGGCCTGCCCACGCAGAACCACAGTCTGGTTCGACCAGGGAATTCGACAGGTCGCCCAGCCGGGACTCCGAAGCCATTCTGCAGCGGCTGCGGATGCATTCTCTGAGCGGTGGCACGCCACGGCCCTCCTCATCCTCAGCTGCCCCGGCATCTGCTGCTGCATCAGATGAGGACACCGACAGCAGCGGAAGGCCGTACCATGAAGCAGGCTGACCGGTCTGCAGGATGGCTGCATCGCCGGCTGCGGCAGCGGAACCGCCCGGTGGCGTTCCTGGGTCTGCTGGTCTCCATCCTACTGTTCCAGATGGGCGAAACAGCAGTCGCCCAGCAGGGCGGACTGCAGCAGCCGCTGCCCGTCGCCCCGGAATCCGTCCCACCGGCCGGAGCACAACCGGCCGCCGGTGGTCAGCCGCCCGTCCGGCTGGATGCCAGCGTCGATTTCGATGAAATGCTGTCGCCCGGCGGCTTGCCAGCCACGCTGCGCATCATGCTGATGATGACCGTGCTGAGTCTGGCCCCGTCACTGCTGATCATGACCACCTGCTTCATCAGGTTTGTGATCGTGTTCGGCCTGCTGCGGCAGGCGCTGGGGACGCAGCAGCTGCCGCCCAACCAGGTTCTGGTTTCGTTGAGTCTGTTTCTGACGCTGCTGATCATGCGGCCGGTGTGGGAACGCGCGTGGGACGAGGGCCTGAAACCGTACACGGAGAATCAGCCCGTTCCCGGCCTCGAACCCGGCGAAGATCCCCTCGAACGGACCTTCCTGAATACGGCCCGCCCCCTGCGGGAATTCATGTCGCTGCAGATTGAACGCACCGGCAACAGCGATGCCGTGTGGATGCTGCTGGAAACCACCACCTCTGAAGCAGAAGCCGACCGGCTGTTCGCCGATCCCGAGAACCCCGCCTACGACGAAGTTCCGCTGACGGTGCTGGTGCCGGCCTATATGCTCAGCGAACTGAAGACGGCTTTCGTCATCGGCTTTCAGATTTACATCCCGTTCCTTGTGCTGGATATGGTCGTCTCGTCGATCCTCGTCAGCATGGGCATGATGATGCTGCCGCCAGTCTTTATCGCCCTGCCGTTCAAACTGCTGCTGTTTGTCATGATCGACGGGTGGTACCTGACGGTCGGCACGCTGCTCCGCAGCGTGGCGCCGCTGTCCTCGGCATAAACTCGAACTCTGAACTCCCGCCCCTGAATCCTGACCACTAAAACCTGATTATCGAATCCTGATCTCTGACCAGCGCGTCGAAGGATATCCCCGTGAACGTGGACCATGTACTGGAACTGGGCCGCTCCGCCGTGATGATGACGGTCCTGGTGGGCGCTCCGGTAATGGTAATGGCCGTGCTGACGGGCCTGATCATCAGCGTGTTTCAGGCGGTCACCCAGCTGCAGGATCAGACGCTGACCTTCGTGCCGAAGATTATCGTCATGCTGCTCACGCTGCTGTATGCGCTCCCCTGGCTGCTGGCACAGATGGTGGAGTATTCCACCGAGATCTTTGAAGGCATCCCCGGTTCCCTGTAGGACACCAGGCAGCGGCCTGGAAGCCGGGCTCCTCCCCGAACGAATGGTGCGGAACAGGCAACGGATTCTGCCCCCGCCCGCCGGGTATGCACCGGCGGATATGTACAGGCAGACACTGCAGAGGGAAGACCGACCGTGCAGCAGCTGATGGATCAGCTCTGGAATCAGGCAGGCCCCCGGCTGATGCTGGAGGGCGCGCTGCGCGAGTTCTACACCTTCACCCTGGTGCTCGTCCGCATGAGCGGGCTGATGGCCATCGGACCGCTGTTCGGCCAGTCGATGGTGCCGACCACCTTCCGGGTGCTGCTCGTGTTTTCCATCTCGCTCGTGGTCACTCCCTCCCTGCGGCAGCTGGAAGGACGCGGCTTCACTCTGCTGGACCGGAACGAAAATCTGCAGCTGGAACGGGCCGAACTCCCGGACGGACTGACGCCCCGCTTCGACCGCATCTACCGGCAGACCGGTGACGGCACCGCCGCCGAAGAAACCAGTTCGCTCAGTCGCAGCGACTGGCTCTACTCCATCCGTCCCGTGCCGGGCAGCGTGTTTGAATACGTGCGGATCGCCGCAGCCGAACTGGTACTGGGCCTGGTGCTGGGCCTGGGCGTGATGATTCTGCTCACCGGGCTGCAGACAGCCGGCGAACTGATCGACCAGCAGAGCGGCATCTCGCTGGGTGAAATCGCAGCGCCGGGTCTCGATATCAGCGGTTCGATCAGCGGCACCTTTCTGTTCCTGATGGGCACCGCCATTCTGGTCCTGCTCAAACCCTTCGGCGGGCACCTGCTGATGATGCGGGCCCTGCTGGAAACCTGGCAGACGCTGCCTCCCGGCGAAGCCGTCATGGGCGATTCGACCATCAGCCTGCTGAGCAGCCTCGTGCAGAGTTCGCTGATTCTGGGAATCCGCGTCGCCGCTCCGCTGCTGGCCACCATGGCGCTGATGGCCCTCGCGATGGGTTTTCTGGGTCATACCGTGCAGCAGTTTGACCTGTTCAGCATTGGATTTCCCATCCGTTCTCTGGTGGCCATGCTGGTGCTCTCCATTGTGGTCAGCGGGGTGGGGGGCGTGCTGACGGAATCCATCCCCGAGACGATCGACCAGCTGCGGGATTCGATCGTGCTGCCACATTCCGACGAACGGTCGCTGCTGGCCGATCCGGAACTCTGAACGGAAGCCGGGGCAGAACTGCCCGGAGCGGTGAATGGCCGACGAGTTCGGTGAAAAAACAGAACAGCCCACAGAGCACCGCCGGCAGGAAGCCAGGCAGGAAGGAAATGTTGCGCGCAGTGTCGATCTGACTTCGGCGGGCCACATGCTGGCGGCGACCGGCTGCATTGCCTTTCTGGGGTTGCCGCTGGCGCGGGGACTGTCGGGGCTGATGCGGCAGTACCTGGGTGGCGAGTGGCTGCACCACCGCGACTGGGCCCGGATCGATGCCCACTGGATGCTGGCGCAGGCAGCGGTTCTCGCCGAATACCTGCAGAACAGTTTTCTGCCGGTTCTGCTGATTCTGCTGGCCGCTGCCGTGGCGATTAACCTCGCACAGACCGGCGTGCTGATCAGTCCGCAGGCACTGCAGCTCAAACTGTCCCGTCTGAATCCGCTCTCCGGACTGCAGCGAATTTTTTCCATCGCTTCGGCCGTCAAACTGGCCATCAGCCTGTCCAAGGTGGCCGTGCTGGCCGCCGTCGCCTACTGGACCATTCAGGGTCTGCTGCCGGCCTTTCTGAATATGCCGGCCGACGAACCCTCACTGGTGCTGCTGCAGATTCACAGTTCCGTCACGCAGCTGGCCGTGCGGCTGTCGGTGGCGTTTCTGCTGCTGGCCGTGCTCGATTACGGCTTTCAGAAATGGAAATACGAGCAGGACCTGCTGATGACAAAACAGGAACTGCGGGACGAAATGAAGCAGATGGAAGGCGACCCGCAGATGCGGGCCCGCCGGCGGGACGCTCACAGGCGGCTGGCGGAAGCGCAGAGCATGGAAGAGGTACGCCATGCCGATGTGCTGCTGGCCAACCCGACTCACGTGTCCGTGGCCATTCGCTTCGATCCGAAAACCATGCCGGCCCCGCGCATTACCGCCAAAGGGCTCGACGGCGTGGCCCTCAGAATGCGGGAAGTCGCCCGCTCCGTCGGCGTGCCCGTCATCGAGCGGCCCGAACTGGCCCGGATGCTGTATCGGGAACTGAAAGTCGGCGAATTTATTCCGGTCGATCTGTACGAAGTCTTCATCGAACTGATGGCCTATGTCTACGACATCACCGGCCGCCGCCCCGATGGCCTCGACTGATTCTTCATCGAGCCGCGTTCCTGCGGGTTCTCGCCGGCTTTGCGATAAATTTCCACGGAGTCCCCCTGCCGGATTCCGCCCGATCCACAGCCTGCGGCTGGCGGTTCCCGGCAGTCCGATAACCGTCACCCGGCATTCCCGCCGGGATGGCCCGTTGACTTCCGCCGCAATCGGGCCGAATAATCCCCAGGTTGCGGCAGAGAGTTCAGCCTGCGCAGGTTAACAGCGGAATTCTGTCCGGAAATCGGCGGTCACCGCGATCGACCAGGCAGTCACAGGAAATCGCTCAGCCGCGGTCATTCTGCACTTTCGACCAGTAACGAAAGCCGGAGGAAGCTCCACCGGGTGCTGATCGCGGAATTTTCCGTTCCCGAGGGCGGCCAGATCGGCCGGTTTCACCGGCTGAGGGTTCTTTTTTCAGGGAACTGTATGGATTTCGAGCGGGGTTTGGCGTTTTTGCCCTTTTCTCCCGGGAGGTCGTTGAAATGGTGTGAATGCGGGGTGGTGTTCTGGTAGGATCGGGCGATGCGCCGAAGAAACCGGTCGCCAGAGAGGGGCCAGGTTTCCCATACAGGATGGATGCTGTTACTGGACGCGAGCATTCCTGGCAAAATCTTTCTCTGCGGCAGACGCTGTCTGCTCAGGGAAGAATCAGTCGGGAAGCCCGGCGGAGTGCGGAGGCGAAAGGCTGCTGTTCAACGGGAAGTACTTTCCCTGTGAATTCAGTTCCACGTGAATTCAGCCGGTGGCCTTCTACAGAACAAGGACCTCGGGTCATGAGGACCCTTGAGGAATCAAACCCGCCCCTACATACAGCAGGACGCTGTCGGTTCCGTCCTGCAGGGCAGGACAGTGTGCCAGACAGGCCGTCTGCTGATCGGTTGTGGCCAGCTGCCAGCTGTAATGGCTGCTGCCGCTGGTGGAACAACCGTGGCAGGTGCTGGCGGAGGACAGTCCGGGCTGGCAGACAGCTTCGGGTGCTGGCGAGAGACTCCGGCCTGAATGCCCGGTGCAGGTTAACGGGATATTCGGGCGAAACAGCGGGATATGGAGCACAGCTTCCCCGGGAAGCCGTGCGGAACCTGGTGATGCAGTACCAGCAGTCGGAACCGGACAACATGATGTGCTGCTGTTGAAATGTCCGGCGTACCGTCGTTTTTCTGCACTGTGGCTGTCTGCTGTGGTGCAGGAAGTATAGTTCAGGCTGAAGACATGGCCGCTGGAACAGTTTCGGCTGCGTGGCTGCCGATTCCTGCCAGCGGTTTGAAGACTCTTTGAGTCGTGCAGGGAAGTGCGATCGTTTCAGAGTTTCAGGAAGGGAGTGCTTGGTGGTCACAAACAGTTCCGAATTCCGTGCGATGTTCGAATCCGCTCGGAAGGTGGGGTTTCTCACTTTCCAGCAGGTCGATGCGTTCCTGCCGGATGAAGGGGGCGATCCGTCTCTGGTGGATCAGCTGGTTCTGGCGCTCGAGGAATCGCAGTTGGATCTGCGACATGATCCGAGCCTCGGCGATGTGGATGGCGATCCATCCTGCGGCGAACGGGAAGGTTCTTCGGGGGAGGAAGCCAACTCGCTGTCATCTCGCGATCCCATCCGGATGTATCTGAGCCAGATGGGGAACATCCCGCTGCTCAGCCGGGAGCGGGAAATTTTCCTCGCCAAACAGATCGAAATCACCCGCAAGTGGTTCCGCCGGCTGATCCTCGAAAGCGATTTCGCATTGCGGATCGCCGTGGAAACGCTGGAAAAGGTGCACGCGGGCGAACTGCCGTTCGAACGGACGCTGCGCACCTCGGAAACGGAGAACGCCCAGAAGGAACAGATCCAGGGGCGGATGCCGATCAACCTGAAAACCATCCGCGGGCTGATGCAGAAGAACGTGGAAGACTTCCACGAACTGCAGCAGCTGGATGCCCGCAGCCTCGAAGCCAAAGCCATCGCCCGCCGGATGTCCACCCGCCGGCAGAAGCTGGCCACGCTCTGTGAAGAGCTGAGCCTGCGGACCCAGCGGCTCCAGCCGATCATGAAGCGGATGCAGCAGCTGTCCGAGCGGATTGATGAAATCCGCCGTCAGCAGCGGCTGCTCTCCGGCCGCCGCACCGCCCAGACCGAGCTGGACATTCTGCAGCGGGAACTGGACGACTTCACCGGCATGACTCTGGAAACTCCCGAGCAGTTTCAGCAGCGGTGCCGTGAAATCGCCCGTCGGTTCGATTCCTGGACCCGGGCCAAGCAGCAGCTGTCCGGCGGCAACCTGCGGCTGGTGGTTTCCATCGCCAAGAAGTACCGCAACCGGGGCCTGAGTTTTCTCGACCTGATTCAGGAAGGCAACGCCGGCCTGATGCGGGGCGTGGAGAAGTACGAATACCGCCGGGGCTACAAGTTCTCCACCTATGCGACCTGGTGGATTCGGCAGGCGATTACCCGGGCCGTGGCCGACCACGCCCGCACCATTCGTATTCCCGTCCACATGTTCCAGAGTATCTCGACCCTCAAAGCCCGCAGCGAGCAGATCCGCCAGGAGACTGGTCGCGAGCCGAGCATGGAAGAACTGGCCGAAGCGGCCGGTCTGGGTGTCGAAGAAACCGAACGGATCATGAAGACCTGGAAGCACCCCATCAGCCTTGATACGCCGGTGGGAGAAAGCGAAGACAGCAGCTTCGGCGACTTCCTCGAAG
>JAGQPV010000280.1 GCA_020426545.1 Planctomycetaceae bacterium | reverse complement strand
AGTCGCGCTAGGGCATAGGCCGCCCCCGCCCGCCCCGTTGCCTGGGGATCCTTCAGACGCTCGATGAGGACGGACTCCGCGGCTGTGCGGGCATCCGGGCCGATGGAGGCCAGTGCGAGCAGCGCTTCCGAGCGAATCCGGGCCTGCTCCGAAGACAGCAGTTTCGTCAGTTCACCAGCTGCGGGAGCCGCTGCCGGTCCGATTTCTCCCAGAATATTAGCAGCCAGCGCCTGGTATTCCGGCCGCTTCAGCAGCCGGGTGACAGCGGGAACCGCGGGAGCGCCCACCGCCGCCAGCGACTGAGCCGCATCGAGCGTGACCGATCCCGCTTCATCATCCAGAGCAGCCACCAGCTGCGAAACCGCGTCGGCAGCCGCCGGCCCCATCTCGGTCAGCGACTGAGCCGCCGCCCGACGAACTGAGGCTTCCGGGTCCTTCGCCAGCAGGGCCGCCAGTTCGTTCACGGCCGATTTCGCCTCTTCACCGTAGCTGCCCAGTGCCCGGGCAGCGCTGAATCGCACCTGCGCCGATTCACTGGCCAGCAGCCCCGTCAGCACGGGAACGGCGAGGTTTGCCTGACCATGAATCGCACCGACTGCCCGCGCGGCATGCCACGCGATGAGGCTGTCTTCGCTCTGGGCGGCATCCAGAAGCAGCGGGACCGCAGGTGCCGCGGAGGGCCCCATCGATGCCAGCGCGTCGATTGAACCGACAGCCAGGGCTGGCGAGTCGGAGCGAACCATCAGAGCAAGCGGCTTCACCACTTCCGGGCCAGCGGATGCCATGGCAAAGATGGCATCTGCCTGAATGGAAGGGTCTTCTGATCCGAGGGCGGTGGACAGCACGGGAAGGGCCGCAGACACGACCGCGGAATCACGATTGCTGATTTCGATCATGGCCCACGCCGCCGCGACTGCCAGATGCTGGTCCTTGCTGCTCAGAAACTGCCGCAGATGAGGCAGAGCGGGTTCCGCTTCCTCGCCGATCATCCGCAGAGCGTGAACTGCCGAGTGCCGCAGCAGCTCGGAAGGAACCTTCAAAACACCGATCAGCGGTTCAACCGCCGAACCCGCCAGAGGACCGATCCGGCCAAGGGTGATGATGGCCTCGTGCTGAATGACGAGGTTCTGTTCTTTCAACATCCGCGACAGAGCCGGCACCGCGGGAGCAGCCGCCGAGCCGCGCTCACCCAGCTGCACAATTGCCTCAATGCGTTCCGCATCCTTCTCAGACTGCAGAACTTCGATCAGATCATCAACTTCGCCGGCTGTTACCGGCTGCTCTACAGCCAGCCCCAGCAGCATGGCGAAAACCAGCCCCGTCAGCATCCCGATACGCATTATCAGCCTCCACAGCGGGTATAATAAAAGAGTGCGGCCAGACTGACCGGGCAGACACCGGCTGCCACCAGTTTGGACGCGGGAACCGGTTCCCGCGAAGATCACAGCGGCTGCCTGATAAAATCTTAGACGGTCTGCAATCAGATCGCCACAGGGTATCCCCCAGGCATTTCGGTTTCCATCAGGAATTTCCAACTGGCCGGTGCGGGATCAATCCAGGCAGTGTATGATGGCAGCGGCGAGGCTTCGGTGTGACCTGTCCCCAGGACCGGGAACTTCCACTGGAATGACATTTGCAGCATGTCATACTTGCAGGAATCCTGCATACTGGCAATTGGCAGGCCAGCCAGAGCCGCAGGGCAATGAAATCTCGGAGGGACGCGACTCAGCCGGTCTCGCGGGCAGGTCTGATCTGGTCGACAGCCGCCGTCCGGCAAGTCAGCGGCCTGTTGGCGTCCAGAGCCCATTGAGTGGAGCCTGTGAGGAAGCGACGGACTGGAGTCTGGCAGCGCAGCCTGAGGGCGGAACAGGCAGCTGACCGGCGACCAGCAGAGAATCTGGCGAAAATTCGAGTTGATCAGCAGCAGCGGTGGCGGTCCCAAAAAGTTCAACTACCTCTGCAAGTAGTGCCAGCCTGCCTGACCGGGCTGGCTGGCAGCCATACGAAGCAGAATGGAGAATCATCATGAACCAGCTTATGAACCGGTTCCTCGGCACTGCGGGGCTCGCCCTGCTGGCTTTCTCGGTCACGCACTCCACTGCGGATGCTCAGGTGCGCCGCCCGTGGTATCGGCCGGGCGCCGCGTACGTTGGTGTTGGTCTGGGCGGTTACAGCCCGGTGTCCGCCGTGGGCGACGCCCGCCGTGGCATGGCCGATGTGATCCGCTCCGGCGGTCAGGCCGCTGTGGACTACACAGGCGCCATGATCAACTACGAGGAAGCAAAAAGCCGTTACATCGATAACGAGCTCAAATGGACTGAAACCTATATTGAGCGGCAGAAAATCGGCCGGGCCTACCGCCGCGAGCTGTACGATGAAAAGTATGCCTCCATTCGTCATCACCTCGAAAATAAGGAATCGGGCGCCCCGCCTCGCCTGGGCCCCGGCCAGCTCGATCCCTCCTCGGGTAATCTGGAATGGCCTGATGCCCTGATGGCCGACGAATACCTGACGATGCGGCGGGAGCTGGAGGAACTGTTCGCACTCCGGGCAAGCACCAGCGGTTCGCATCGGTATTCCCGCGACATCAAGGAAAAAGCCGACGAGTTCAAGGCCACACTGCAGGCCGATATCCAGGACATTCCGGCGTACCAGTACATCGCCGCGAAGAACTTCCTGGAAAGCCTGGCCTATGAGGGACGTTTCCCCCCCTCCAGCTGAGCACTTCACTCATCAGGCACACCACGCATTTTCAGCAGACCGCACAGCCACCTGATTTCTGGCTGTGCGGTTTTTTGCTGCGCCGGCCAGACGGCAGCGGGTAACGTGCCCGGCCGCCGAAGCCCGTCTTACCGCCAGCAACACAACCAGCCCATCGGCTTCGCCCCCCCTGCCAGCCCCGGTTCCCTGCCAGCATCTGACCGATACATATCGGAACTGCAGGCCACCCATCGCCGGGCCCCTCTGCTCCGCACGACCTCCCGGTTCTCTACTCTGGAAGAACTCAGGGCGGCATCCCTTGCCCCCTTTTTCGACGCCACACAATCAATTACTTATTTTCACCTATGCCATAGGCGATAGCACCAGGCGTAGCGAGGCACCAGTGGCGGGCCGATCGCATTTCGCAGGCCGGCTGTTCTTCCACAACAGGTCTTCAAGATGAAGGTTCCGTCATCCTGTCGGTGAGGTGATGTCCTGCAGAACTGGAGAGCCGTCCGCCGCGCCGCAGGTTCGGAACTACCGCTGGACTGAAATCTGTACTTTCCTGCCTTCCACTGCGAAATTTCTGAGCCCGCCCTGGTAGAGCACACCTGAAGCGTGTTGTCCGGCTCCGGAACCTTCCGTTTCTACTTCCCGTGGTTAAGCACGAGTGTACTGTCTTGTGAAGGAAACCAAAGGTGGTATACACTGATGTTGATCCGTTGATCGTTAGACCTCGGCCCGCCAGACCAGCTGGTTTCTGAGGACCTGACTTTTCCCGACTCACCAACCGGCATCACTCCTGTTATCACAGGCTGATCAAGCGGCTGGCTGATCGAAAAAGAAGACTGGCTTTCAGTCTGTTTGTGATTGAATCCACAGTCCCAGGCAGAAAAGTGGAGAACCCGAATGTTCCTGCTGTTCCGGGCGGCATTGATCCTGCTGCCGGTCTTCGTGCTGTCCACCGCTGCCACAGCAGCTGAACCACTGCATGTGGAAATTGACCGACTGATTGAAGCGAAGTTCGCCGGACGGTCCCCCGCGGAGCAGACTGACGATACCGCCTTTCTGCGGCGCATCTGGCTTGATCTGGCAGGCCGCATTCCCTCCACCACAGAAACGCGGCAGTTCCTCGCGGATACCTC
Source organism: Planctomycetaceae bacterium (assembly GCA_020426545.1). Lineage (GTDB taxonomy): Bacteria > Planctomycetota > Planctomycetia > Planctomycetales > Planctomycetaceae > JAGQPV01. Next base: position 3,664 of record JAGQPV010000280.1, on the reverse strand, counting down.
GCCCGATAAGCGGCAAAAGCTGATTGATCAGTTGCTGGCCGCTCCCTCCCGGGTCGACCGGCTGGAAAATCTGTTCCATGTCATGCTGCAGGAACGACGTGGCGATAACGAGGAATGGCAGAAATTCCTGCGGACCAGCTTCGAACAGAATAAACCCTGGAACCAGATGGTCCGGGAAATCCTCAATCCCAACGATCAGGATGAAAATCTGCGGGGCTCCGCATTTTTTTACACCAGCCGGCTGAAACCTTATGGCCAGAACGCCACCGACTGGGAGGGGCTGACCCGCGACGTGGGACGACTGTTTCTCGGTGTCGATCTGCAGTGCGCCGAATGTCATAACCATCTGTTTGTCGATGACTACAAACAGGTGGAATTTCAGGGCCTGTTTGCGGTCTTTCGTAACCTGACGGTCCGCGGTGGCGTTAAGTTTCCCGCGATTAATCAGCAGGCCATGACGGAACAGCTGGAGTTCGTCTCGGTTTTTGACCCGGCCCAGCGGCAGACGGGGCCACGGGTTCCTTTTATGAAGGAATTTCCAGTTCCTCCTCTGCCGGAAGCAACAGATGGCAAACCCGCACCGAAGAAAAAGCTGACTCCGGCCGATATCGGTTTTGATCCGCTGGCACTGCTGGCTACTGATCTGCCGGTGGCGGAGAATGATCTGTTCGTGCGAAATATCGTCAACCGGCTGTGGTTCGCGATGATGGGCCGCGGGCTGGTGATGCCGCTCGACCTGTTTCATTCCGGCAATCCGGCTTCGCATCCTGAACTGCTGGACCTGCTGGCCCGGGAATTCGCGGCTCATCAATTTGATATGAACTGGTTCCTGCGGGAACTGGCATTAACCCGCACCTACCAGCGGAGCAGTCAGCTGCCGGCCGGTACCGAAATGGCACCTCCCGCTGCGGACTTCCTGGTGGGAATCGAGAAAAGGCTCTCCGCGGAACAACTGCTGGAAAGCGTGCTGGAAGCGACCGGCAATGCAGCCAGACTGAAGCAGCCTCAGGCCGACGGCAAACCGAACGAAGAATACACGAAACTGCTCAAACAGTTTCAGGCCGCCTTCGCCAACGAGGAACGCGAGCCGGAAGTCGATTTTAACGCCAGCGTTAAAGCCGCTCTGTTCCTGCTCAACGATGATGACGTGCTGAATCTGCTCAAACCCGTCGAGACAAACCTCGCCGCCAGGCTGGCAAAAATCGACGATCCCCGGCAGCTGATGGACGAACTGTTTCTCAGCGTGCTGGTCCGTCTGCCGGCGGAAGAAGAACGGACCGCGGTGCTGGCTTATCTGGAACAGAACAGCAGCAGGCGGGATGTCGCCCTCGGCCATGTGCTGTGGGGCATGCTGTCTTCCATCGAATTCTGTGTAAACCATTAAATGCCTGTCCGGAAATCCCTGTCACCATACCACTGCCTGTGCCGTTGTTGCAGACCGCACACATGGGGTCAGGGTGAAACGAGGTTTGCGGACAGTCTCCAGGACAGAGTACTGGCCGGATTGACCGGGCCATTTCGATCCGGTCAGGCTGCCAGTTATCAGCAACAGTGCTGCTGTGCAATACACGTGACATGACATCAGACATGACGGAGGCTGGCTGTGAGTCGTCAATCGCTCTGCAGGCCGTGGGAACATCAGCTCTCACGCCGTCGTCTGCTGGGAACCATGGCTTCCGGAGCTGCCGGGCTTGGTGCCGGTGCTCTGGGAGGACTGGTTGAACCTGCCGTGGCTGAAGAACTCAGCCGGCAGGAGAAGCAGGTCATTTTCATCTGGCTCGATGGCGGCATGAGCCAGCTGGAGAGCTGGGATCCCAAGCCGAATACTCAATTTGGCGGCCCCTTCCGGGACATCGAAACCTCGGTGCCGGGCGTTCGTTTCAGCGAACTGCTGCCGCATACCGCCCGACAGATGCACCACCTGGCAGTGGTTCGCAGCCTGCACACGCAGGACAACAGCCACTCGGCCGGTGTGGCCCGCATCAACCGGGGCGACCCCAAGAACCGGGGCGTGGTCTATCCGTATTTCGGCTCGGCCGTGGCAAAACTGCTCGGGCCGACATCCACCGGCATGCCGCCCTATGTCTGGGTCAAACCCTACAGCAGCGGCTTCAAGGCCGATGATGCCGGTTTTCTCGGAGCCCGCTACGGTGCCCTCGCCATCGGCGATGGCGAACCGAAGAACGATGGCCTCCCGCTGGAACCTCCGGAAAATCTGCTGCTGAACCCCGCCGTCAGCGAGGCCGACAACCAGGCCCGTAACGACCTGCGGCGGATGTTCAATAAACGCTATGCCTCCTCGCGGCGGCCGGAATGGACCGATGCCAGCAGCTATGTGTTCGATGTGGCACACAAGCTGATGGAGCGGATCGATCTGTTCGATGATACGAAAATCTCGGACAAAGACCGCGAACGCTACGGCCAGCACGATCTGGGCCGTTACATGCTGATGGCCCGCCGACTGATTGAATCCGGTGTACGGTTTGTCAAAGTCAACTCGTATCACTGGGACAGCCACGGAGATCACTTCAACGGCAGCCAGAGTCTGATTCCTCAGTTCGATCAGCCCTTTGCCGCGCTGATTGAAGACCTGCACGACCGCAGCATGCTCGATAACGTGCTGGTCGTCGTGATGAGTGAATTTGGCCGCACTCCCCGCATCAACTCGCATGTGGGCCGCGACCACTGGCCCGAAGCCTGGTCGGTGGCGATGGCCGGTGCAGGACTCAACCGGGGCCTGACCGTTGGCAAAACCAACGCGGAGGGCACCTTTGTCGATGGCCAGGAACACGACGTGGGGCACCTGTTCCATACCTGGTTCCAGGCTCTGGGCGTCGCCTCGCAGGAGGTGGAATACAACAACGCCGGACAGCCGCTGCCCATAGCCCACGATGACCACTGGCCCATTAAAGAACTGCTGGCCTGACCGCTGGAGCCCACTGCGATGAATGCGGAAGAACTCAGGAAGCTGTACGAGCCGAAACCCGCTGACGCCGAGATTACTTACGAGCGGCAGCTGTGGCAGGCCCGTTACAGTCCGGATGGCCGGCTGATTGTCGGCTGCGGATATGATGCCACCGTCCAGAGATGGAACCTGACCGAAGAGAAACCAGTCCAGCTGGCACCGCTGACGGCCCATAACGGGTGGGTGCAGTGCATGGAGTTTCTCCCCGGCGGAACGGACGCTCAGACGAAGCTGTTCACCGCCGATTCCTGGGGGCAGCTGATCTGCTGGCCGGTGGCGGAAGAATCTCCCCAGCCTGTGTGGAAACAGGAAACCGCCCATGACGGGTGGATCCGGGCCCTGGCGGTCAGCCCGGACGGGAAACTGGTCGCCACGGGCGGAAACGATCTGACTGTCCGTCTGTGGTCGACGGCTGACGGGAGCCCGCAGGGCGAGCTGCCACACCCGGAACGGGTCTTCAGCCTGACGTTCCACCCGACCGATGGTTCTCTCGTTTCGGGCGATCTGAAAGGCTCCATCCGTCAGTGGGATGTCGCCGGGAAGAAAGTCGTTCGCACGCTGGATGCCGGGCTGCTGTATCAGCTGTCGAAAATCCAGGAATGCGGCGGTGTCCGTCATCTGGCTTTTGATGCGGCGGGCGGGCAGCTGGCCTGTGCCGGTCAGAAGGCGCCACAGGGTGGTTTCGCCACAGGCACCCCC
>JAGQPV010000279.1 GCA_020426545.1 Planctomycetaceae bacterium | reverse complement strand
CGTTCGACCGTTCGAAACGGGCAGTCACTTCGCCAACAGACTGCTCCGGTCGGGTTGACGGTGCTGTGCGGAAGATCATCCCGCATTGCCGCACCCGACCACCACAGCACTGGTCTGCCCCGCTTCAGACCTCAGACTTCAGGCTGTGCGGCAAACTCAGCGACGGCGACGACGACGGCCGGGGCGGGAACTGCGTTCTTCGCCCGAGCTTTCCTGGCTGTCGGAACGTCCTTCAGACTGGCTCGAACCGGTCGCTTCGCTCCGGCTGTTGCCGGGGCCTTCACTGCGGCTGGAACGATCTGATGAGGACCGACGACGGCGGCCGCCCGGACGCGAGCTGCTACTCCGCTCTTCGCCTGAACTTTCCCTGCGTTCCGAACGCTCCGCGGAGGGACCCGGCGTGGAAGCTTCGCTGCTGCCGGCGGATTCGCTCCGGCCGCCCGACTCGGTCCGGCTGGCAGAGGAACTCCGCCCGCTCGAACCCGAGCCACTGCGGCTTCCGCCGCTGCGGCCACCACGCCCACCACCCGATTCGCTCTGACGGCGACTGCCCGAGCCCGACCGGCGAGCCGGCTCGCGGCGAACAAGCAGTTCGATCGCTTCCTGCCAGGTGGGAACCCGGAGGCGGGGCTTTTCGGTCACTTCGACATCATCGGTCTCGTCGAGATCGGAATCATCGACGTCTTCCAGCACCTCGTCTTCGCTGTCGGTGGGAGGCTCGTCCGCCCACTCCTCATCGCGATCGCGGCGACGGGACTTCCGGGCAGCCGGTGCGGGAGAACTTTCCTCCGTGGCCGCGGTCTCGCGATCACGCGATTCATCACTCCGCCGGCCACGCCGGCGGGAACGGCGACGCCGGGGCTCCCGTGGTTCATCGCCTTCGCCAGTACCCCGATCACGGGCTGCCGCCTCGGTCGACCCGCTCTCGTCGGACGCGGCGTCGTGAATCAGGCCGGAACCGAAGCCGTCATCGTCATCGCTGTCGAAATCATCACTGGCAGCGACCGCGGGCCGGGCAGCCGGTGCGGACTCCTCGTCGCGACTTCCACCTGCCGGCGAGCGTTCTTCTGCCTCCGGGGAATCCCCCCGACTGCGGCGGCGACGGCCACCACGTGTCCGCCGCTTGCGGCCGCCTTCTTCTGAATCCTCCTGGCCGCGACCACCCCGGCGGGAACGTCCACCCGACTCGCCGGAATCGGCAGCCCGGGTTTCGGTTTCCTGCTCATCGGGCAGGCCACTGCCAAAATCGTCGTCATCGAGGAAGTCGTCGTCATTCGCCCGGGCAGCGGGTGCCGCCTTCCGCTCATCGGAACGGGAGTCTCTGCGGGACGGACGGCGCGATTCCTGCGGAGCTTCAGCCCGAGCCGGCTCCGGCTCTGCTGCCGGTTCCCGCCTGTCGGCTGAGCGTTCGGCACGCTCCGGGCGGGCGGATTTTTCCGACCGATCGGAACGGGGCGCATCGGAACGGGGCGCATCGGATCCCGAGCGGCTTCTGCCACGGGGACGGTCTTCACGGCCTTCGCGGGAGCGTCCACCACGCTCGCCGCGTCCACCGGAGCGGCCCGAACCGGACCGGGATTCTTCCGAGCTGCGGGAAGAAGACGAAGAGGAACTGTCGCCCCAGTCCCAGTCGTTGAGCGGATCCCAGTAGGAATCTTCCGGCGCGGCCTCATCGGACTTGCCGGAGCCGCTGCCGTCCTCGCCGGAAGGACCGGTGGCCGGGCGTTCCGCCGGCACTTCCTGCCGACGGGTCCGCGGGCCCTGCTCTTCTCTGTGCCGTTCCCGCCGCTTGCGGCCCTGTGCGGGCGTTTCCACCGGAGCAGGTTCTTCCGCCTCTGTTTCGTCGTCTTCGTCTTCGATTTCATCGAAATCGAAAATGAAGTCGTCTTCCTCGTCTTCAGCCTCTTCCTCGACGGGGTCAGCAGCAGGAGCCACGGCAGGCTTTGCTCTGTCCGAGTCCCGTTTGCTGTCGCCAGCTGGCGACATGCCCGGAACCGGTCCTTCGTCGAGGATGATGTCTTCCGGAGGAAGCGCGTCCTCGCCAGGAGACTGGTTGAAGTCGATGCCGAACAGATCCTGAGCGAGGTTCGCCCAGGAGTCGTCGCTGTCCGGACTGTCAGATTTGCGGAAATCCTGTGTCATAGCGCAAAAACGTACCGGGCCGGAGCCCGATTTTCAAGCTGTCGGGATGTTTCAGAGGAATATCAGCCGGAAGGAATCGATCTGGAGGGGTTATAGAACACCGGTGCCACGCTGCCGGGGGGCTGGTTCCTCCGGCGGCAGTTCTGCACGTCCTCCCGCGGACTGTGCCTTCTTCTGCCGGCGAAACCGCCACCCCGTGCTCAGCACCTGAGCTGTTCTGCCCCCTGCCTGAGGAAACCTGGCTGCTGTCTGTTCAGTTCCTGGCCTGAGGACCAGCCGGAAACCTGCTGTCGTCCAGCAGGTGCTGCGGCACAGTGCCGCGGAATTCCCACCCGGCCGGATGTGGCCAGGTGAACCGGACAAATCTTCAGTTGTCTTCTGTCCCGGTCGGCACGGGTGCCTCGACCGGTGTACGTGCCTTCGGTGCCGAGGGAGTTTCGCCCCCCGCCGCTGCCTCAGCCTCGGAGGGAGGTCCGGGGATGCGGGGAGTCTGCGGCAGGCCGAGACCTTCCAGAGCACCCGCTGCCGGTCCACCGGCTCCCGGATCGGCCGGAGCTTCTTCTTTCTTCTCGCGAATGAGTTCGCTTCGCTTCAGGCGGAGGTTCCGAAAACTGTCCGCTGAAATCACATAGTACCATTCCGCGAACCGCTGGTTGAGTTCATCGACCTTTTCCCGGCCCTGTTTTGCCTTTTCCTCGTACTGCCGGAGCTTCTCCTGATAGTCGGCCAGCTGCACCTCGTACGCCTCCTGCAAACCCTTCAGGTCGGGCGCGGGCGGTTCCTCCGCTGTGGCGGCGGGCTTAGCCGGTGCTTCCTCATCTGCCGCCGGGTCGGCGTCGGCCGCTGCATCATCCGCTGCCTTGTCAGCAGCTGCGGGCGAATCAGCTTCCTCGGTCGAAACAAACTGCACGTCCGGCGAGGGGCCGGTGGCACTGGCTTCGCCGGAATCCCCGTCGGCCGGCTTCTTTTCTTCCGCGGGGGCCTCTTCCGCCGGCTTGTCGGCCGCTGGTTTCTCCGGGCTTTCCGGTTTCTCCGGCGGGACGGGCTTTTCGCCAATGGCCGATTCATCAAAGGCCACCCGCACAAACACATACCGGCCCGGCTGCGAGGAACCATCGTTCGCTTCGCTGTCTACTTCCGCCCCCTCCTCCGCAGCGGGTTTGTCGGCTGCGTCCGGGTCCTCCGCGGGAGCCTGATCGGGCTTGTCCGCTGCTTCGTCTTCCGCCGGGGCCGCTTCCTCTCCACTGCCGAATTCGATCTCATCCTGCGAGCCGGTGAACAGGTCGCCGAAGTGCAGGAAGTATTTCACACCCTGATTCGTGCTGGCCACCAGTTCGCCTTCGCGGGAGTAAATCCGCGGCTCGTTCTTTTCATCATACCCGACCTGGAACCCCAGCGAGCGGAGGTCGGCCTGCAGCGAACGGACAATCGCATTCACCAGCGCCGGATTGCTGCGGGCCTGTGCGGGAACTTCCACCGCGAGGTCGGCCGTCAGACCTTCCGGCTTGGGCCGGATGCCGACAATCTTAAGGTCATCCAGCAGACTGACCACCTCGGCCACCCGCTCGGTATTCAGTTCCGAAGTGGTTTCGTCGAGCCCGGCCAGCTTCCAGTCGTCGGTTGAATCCTTCCGCGTCAGCGTGGAAGTATCGTCGATCACCTGCTGGGTTTTCTCGTCGATTTTCGGCTCGGTGATGTCGATGCGAGTCAGCCGGTCGCGGTCCAGCTGCAGCAGGTCGGAGTCAATCCAGTCGGTGAACTTCGCCGAGAGCTTGAACTCCTGGCTGGTGATGTAGGTTTCCTTCTCATTCGGCCGGCGAATGTAGTAGTAGCCTTTCCGCCCCGGAACCGCCTTGCCGATGATGAAATCGGCCAGCGTTGTTCCATCCGCCCGCGACAGAGTAATCCGCTGGCCACGGCCCTTGAGGCCGCTGGTCGCCGTATCAGCCAGCGGGGCCAGCACGCCGAACCGTTCCTGATCCCGCTCGCGACGGCTGGCCAGAGCTCCGCGAGTAATGCCGATCACCGAAGCTGCCGTGTCGGCCAGTCGGTCTTCCGCATCCGCGGGGTAGTTATGGTGCGACGGGATCCGCCAGACACCATCCTTGAACTCCACGGCAAATTCCTTCGCCGTCAGTGTCTCTTCATCAACCGCCACCACCTTGAGCGAGCGGGCTTCGTTGGGGTCGGTGAATTCGGGATAGAACTCCGTCCCCACCTTCTCGAACTCGGCTGGCGGAGTGGGCCGCGTGACGAAATGTGCCACCGCCGCCGCACCGGCGAAGGCGGCAGCCACCGCCACAAATACGATTGTGCGGGTCATTTCTTTCATGGAACCGTTCCTGACTCAACGCGTAATGCCCCGATTCAGGGCTTGTTTTTCCGATTGTCTGACAGACCGGTGCTTCTCGTCTGCAGCAGCAGGCAGACCGGCGGGCCTTCAACAGCCGCCACCGCATCCGCCTCGCTGCCGGTCACTGCGGAGCCAGCCGTTCCCGGCTGATGTTCTGCCGCTCCTGATACAGCCGCAGCAGCAGCACAATGATACCCAGCAGCACGGCCGGAATCGGCGGAATCGCCACCGCCATATACATGATCCGCCGTTCCGTCTCGCGGATTTCCCGCTCGGTCTCGGCTTTGATCTGATCGATCTGATACTTCTTCTCGTTATCGATATTGGCCCGGTCGACTTTCAGCCGGCGGCGTTCTGTCGCACTCACGTTGGCCAGCATGATTTCGCGGGTTCGCGGGTCCAGCGTTTCGTCGGCTTCGATTTCCTTCCGCTGCTTCTCAAAACGGGCTTCCGCGTCTTCCAGCTTCTGCTTCGCGGCCTTGTCGGCCTCTTCTTCCTTCGCCAGCCGCTCGGCCTTGAAGGAAGCCGTCCGCTTTTCGACTTCCTCCAGCGTCCGCTGCTCCGGCCGCCGTTTTCTCAAATCGAGGTAGCGGGTATCGCCGGCCAGCACATCCACCGCGTTCAGCACGAAGGTCACGTTGTCGAACCGCAGCTCGGGGTTCAGCTGCCGCTGGGCGAAAGTCCAGTCGGAAATCAGATCGCAGTCGGCCACGTACACCACATTCAGTTTGCGGCTGTCGTTGCCGGTAATGTGGGCGGCCAGCACGTGGGCATCGGCATCGACCACATGCAGAATTTCATCCGGTGATTTGGGCAGCGCGGCGGGTGACCGCGAAGCGAAGTCGAAACTCATCTGCGTGAACTCATCCCACGCCAGCAGACCCGAATTCGTTCCCGTCCGCAGCAGCGGCTGGAACTTCAGGTTGCTGCCTGCCCGTGGCCGAATGGTGCCGGCGTAAATCGCCACCACTTCCTGCAGACCACTGGTGATATCGCTGCTCGTGCTGATCGCCCCCGACAGCCCGCTGGCCGGGCTGATGAACAGGTATTCGGGCGGAATATCGCCGAATTCCAGGTGCGGGTTGAAGGCATCCCACGCGATCTCATCGTAATTCCAGGCCGTGTCCAGGGCCTGCATCAGCGAGGTGGCCCGGCCTTCGCTGGCCTTGGGCGGTCCCTGCTGCTGGTTCATGCCACCGAACATGCCACCCATTCCGCCCATGGCACCACCCGGTGATGGCTTCGGCTGACGGGGGGCCAGGCTGACTCCCGAACCACGGCTCATGGCCAGCGGGAACGGGTCATCGAAGATCAGCACGGGAGCACCCGACTGCACATGGGCGACGAAATTCTCCATCTGCGGAGCCGTCAGCGAGGACGGCAGGACGGCCAGCAGGACGTCGAATTCATCCGCCGGAATGGGGCTGTCGGCCGAGACTTCCTTCACGTGGTACTGCTGTTTCAGCTCGGTGACAATCTGCCATTCTCCGCCGCCGGAAAGCACCTGGGCATCGGTCGTCAGAATGCCGACCGTGGCCCGTTCCGCATTGGAAACCGTGCTGATGGAGCGGGTCAGCTCGTACTCCACCGGAGTTCCCGGGCCAATGAAGGGAATCACGACTTCGTCGTAACTGCTCGTGACCACCGCCCCCATGAAGACGTTCTCGGTGATCTGCCGGCCATCCCGTTCGGAGCGAACCCGCCGCGGGGAAATCCCGTAATGCTCGGCCTCTTCGGCTTGCTCGCTGAAGGGTTCGACATCCACAATACGAACTTCCACCCGCGAGCCGGCTTCCCGACCGTACTGCCGCAGCAGGCCAATCAGCCGGGTGCGAACTTCCACATAGTCGCGGGGGACTTCCGGGCTGATGAACGCCGAGATCGTCACGGGGCGTTCACTGCTGATGTCATCCAGCAGTCTGCTGGTGGTTTCCGAAAAGCTGTACAGGTTCTCGCCGGTTAAATCGGCCGTGGTGGAAGCATGCGAGACCAGCAGGTTGACACCCGCCAGCGCTACCACCAGGGCCACCACCCGCACGGCAAACTGGGCTCCCATGCTGGTCTGCTGCGAGCTGCTCCAGTGGCGGCGGGCAATCAGCACCAGGTTGAGGTACAGCATGAATCCGGTGAGCGACAGGAAATACAGAATGCCCGTCAGCGGCAGCAGCCCCAGGCCAAAGTCCTGCAGCTGCTGTGGCACGCCCACGCTGGCCACCACATCCTGCCACAGGGCTTCCGGAAGCAAGCTGATGCCCGCACCGGCCAGCAGCAGCACCACGCCCAGCACGATCGTCCAGATACCGCGACGGGAATCGCCGCTGGTCAGGGTGACGGTTCGCAGAATGCCCGCCAGCAGAGCCAGACCGCCGGCCACCATCAGGCCCACGCCAATGAAACCAAACGACAGATGGCCGATGAACACCGGCACCGCACAGATGACAACACCCAGCACGAAGGCCACGGTGGCACTGCTGGTCAGGCTGGAGGCCACCATCCCGGCCGCCAGCAAAGTGGCCCCGGCAATCCAGTAGCCGAAGTACGTGGCGAACACCTGCCCCAGATCGGGCTGGCCAATCCACATCAGCACGCCCACATTGGCGGCCGAAAACAACAGAGCGATGGTGTACACCGCCAGCACGGCGAAGTACTTGCCCAGCAGAATTTCCACGTCCGTCGCCGGCATGGTGAACAGCAGCTCGTCGGTGCCCTGGCGGCGCTCATCGGCCCAGACATTCATCGTAATGGCCGGCACGATGAACAGCAGCAGCATCGGGAACCATTCCGTCAGCTGGTCGAGGTTGGCCGCGTTCTTGGTGAAGAACTGCGGACTGAAAGCCAGAAAGGCGGCCGCCACCACAAACACGACGATGAACAGATAGCCGAGCACGCCGGAGAAGTAGCTCAGCACATTCCGGCGGAACACGGCTGAGACCACATGCATCCGCAACATCGTTCACTCCTGACTGTGTTCTATTCTGAAAACCCGCTGGCCCTCGGGCGGGTTCAGACAGTACCTGCCTGCACTAG
>JAGQPV010000027.1 GCA_020426545.1 Planctomycetaceae bacterium | reverse complement strand
TGGTCGGGAAGCAGCGGGGCGGGTGTGCCGGCCGTCTTCGGTTGATCGAAGACACTGCTGGGCAAGCCAGCCGGGATATGCGGGCGCTGTCTGGAGTCGGAACGTAGGGCCGGCTGTGCCGGCCATCTTCGATTGGCCAACGCCAAAGCGGGCGATGCTGGTCGCTCAGACCGTTGCCTGATGGTTCTCTACGGCGAGGTATCTGTTCCATATTCGGATGGCCGGCACAGCCGGCCCTGCACAACAGGGCAGCCAGTTTCGTTACAACGCAGCAACGAAATCAGGTAGAACACCGTGGAATGATTGCGGAGTCCAGGCACAGTCTCGACTGCGGAAGAGAAGACCCGTCATCCCAGCCCCGTCGGGGGAGGAGCGTTCCGTGAAGCGCGCATTCAGTCCGGGGTGTTCAGCTTCACCGGTTCGGCGGGACTGCCGTTTCGAGGGGAACCGCTGCCGCAGGGGCAGGCGGCCATGGCGAAGGCGACCCAGCCCACGAGGAACAGCAGACCACCAAATGGTGTGACTCTGCCCAGCCACGTCATCCCCGTCAGCACGAGGACATACAGGCTGCCGGAGAACAGCACGATTCCTCCGAGGAACGACCAGGCGGCCACCTGCAGGGATCGTCGGTCACCAATGAACAGGGTGAGCAGCCCCACCGCCACCAGGGCCAGCGCGTGGTACATCTGATAGGTGGCGGCCGTCTGGAAATCCCGCAGATATTTCCAGGAGGCGGGCACTTCCATACCGGCAATGGTGCGGGCCGGCTGATCGCCGTACTGCCGGATCAGGGTGTCATCCAGCCCGTGCGCGGCGAAGGCGCCGGTCACCACAGCCAGCCCGGCGAGTACAGTGCCTACCGTCATCCACCACCGTGAACAGCACATGGTCTTGAGTTCTCCTCGTGCCCGGTCGGGCGGGTTGTGTGGTCGGTGCCGGCATTCAGAGCGGTCCGGCAGTCGTGCTGTGCCGGGAACCGTTCAGCCGGGGAGTGTTACGGTGACACCCAGCAGCTTCGCGAATTCCCGCAGCCAGGCGGGGTGGGCCGGCCAGGCCGGAGCGGTCACCAGGTTGCCGTCCACGTGGGCCTGGTCGACGGGAATTTCCACATACTCACCGCCGGCCAGCGTGACTTCCGGACCGCAGGCGGGGTACGCCGTGCAGCCACGTCCCGTCAGCACACCCGCGGCGGCCAGCAGCTGCAGACCATGACAGATGGCGGCCACGGGTTTTCCGGCGGTGAAGAACTCCCGCACAATGTCACACACCCGGCTGTTGAGCCGCAGGTATTCCGGTGCCCGGCCACCGGGAACCAGCAGGCCGAGGTAATCGCCTGATTGAACCTCGGCGAAGGTGGCGGTCAGGGTGAAGTTGTGGCCCGGCTTTTCGGAATAGGTCTGGTCGCCCTCGAAATCGTGCACGGCCGTGCGAATCTGCTCTCCGGCTGATTTGTCGGGGCAGACGACATCGACCTGGAAGCCCAGCATCGACAGGGCCTGAAAGGGCACCATCAGCTCGTAGTCTTCCACAAAATCGCCCGCCAGTATCAGAATCTTTCCGCCGGCCATCTCTGCTCCTTCACGGTGACTGCCCCCTGCGGGATCCGCCCGCTGCGCGACAGGTGTCTGCTCGGTCTGAATGGGCTGTCATTCTAACCGGGCGAGTGCCCGGGGACAGCCCTTCGCGGGGCGGGCTGGCGGGTGCAGGCTTGCGCGGGTGCTGCCTGTCGCGGGACAGTGCCGCCGCAGGGGGGCGGGGCAGTGGTCGGTTTCCCGCGGCCGTTTCCTACCGGCACAGAATCACCAGCCGCACGGCCACCATGCCGGCCGCCAGCAGCAGCAGCCCGCCGAAGTATCTTCGCAGTTTGCGGCTGGCGAGCTTCGTGCCGATCTGTGCTCCCACCCGTGCCCCGGCGGTGCCGCCGGCCAGCAGGGCCGCGACCAGCGCCAGGTCGATGTTCCCGTGCCAGCCATGCACCACTGTGGACTGCAGCGCCACCATGAAAACAATGACGGTGGCTGCACGCACCGTGTCCTGCGTCTGCATGCCGAGCAGGTAGATCAGGCCGGGAATCAGCACCAGCCCGCCGCTGATACCCAGCAGCCCGGAGAGAAAACCGACGGCGAGGCCAAACCACGCCAGGACGGGAATGGAAACAGTCCGCCCGGAGAACCCTGGAAAATCGCCCAGCGGGGGAAGTGACAGCCGCGCCAGCAGCGGGGAAGGTGCTTCGCCATGGCGAACGCAGGTTTCCCATACGGCAAACAGGCCGATACTGGTCAGCAGCATCAGGTAGACGGCCAGTACCAGCAGTTCGGCAGCGGGCACATTCTGTGCATTGATGGTGACCGTCCCGCGGGCCTGGGCTGCTTCCAGAATGCGGGCTCCGGCAATAATGCCGGCCAGCAGCCCGCCACCCAGGCACAGCGGCAGGCGAAAGTGTGCCGGCTGCAGTCGGCGGGCCAGCAGAGAAGCCGTGGCCGGGCCGAGAACCTGGCAGGCGGCCGAACCGACAATCACCTGCACCGGCAGATTCAGGCCCAGACTGAGTGTGGGAACCAGCAGAAAGCCGCCTCCCACGCCAAACAGGCCGGAAATAAAGCCGACACCGGTCCCCGCGACGGTTGCCAGAATCAGGTCGGCCGTGTCGAGAGACATGCATCATTCCCGCGGCGGTGTTCCGGAAGAGCGCGGCTGCATTCGCTGTCTTCCGGTCAGATCAGGTCGGTCAGATCTGGTAGTCCGGAAAAATCGAGTCTTCGTCCTGGTCCGGCTGGCCTGAATTGCCATCCCGAGGCGGGCGGCGCTGCCACAGATCGAACGCCTGATTCACAAGGATGCCCCAGATCACCGGGAGCAGCAGGCAGGCAGCGATAAATCCAATACGAGTCAGCACGGCATACCCGAATCAATCAGTCCGCAGGGGCGTATGGAAGAACTGGAACACAGGAGGAGGAACAACCGGCGGTGCCCGGCTACTGGTCACTTCAGCCGGGCAGCACGTTCCCCAATCCCCGGCAGGTTGTCAAGCTGTCTGTGGCTGGACTGTCGGCGGAGCCTTCGTCGGGCCGGTTGCCAGTCTGGCCGCGGGTCGGATCCACCGCGGAAGGGCCGGGTGAGGTATTCTGCACAGAGAATAAGGTACACCCGCCGGGGAATCCACAGGACAGAGCCCCGGTTGGCCCGCACAGCTGATTGACCCGGCCACCAGGCAGCCATACACTGAAACTGGACTCAGACGTGCCCGGCTACTGCCGCTGCAGATCACCGGCTGCATGTTGTGTCCTTCGTTTCTCGTCACTGCTTCCCGCTCCGGAGAGTCATTCGACTGTCCCGGACAGGCCGGCTCCAACCAGACCGCAGCCCGGGGTGAATTTCCATGTATGACACAACCTGCCTGTTGCCCGCTGTTCGCCAGTTTCGGAGTTCCTGCCGGAAGACCGGCCGAACCGGTGCCGCTGCCCTGCTGTGCGCGGCCCTGCTGCTGACCGGCGGTTCGCCTGCTTTCGCGCAGAATAATGATGACGGCATTCAGGCATCCGTGACGGAACACACGGTGACCACCGCCGATGGCTGGCAGATCAGCCTGACTTACTATCAGTCGACACTCGGCAAGAAGGCCTCGGTGGTGGTGCTGCTGCATGGCGAAGGCGAAAACCGCCTGGTCTGGCAGAATGGTTTCGCCCAGCAGCTGCAGAAGATGGGCTACTGCGTGGCCGCGGTCGACCTGCGCCGCCACGGTCAGAGTGCCAATGCTCCCGGCGAGACAGGAGCCGCCGCAGCCTCCCGCGGGTCGCTGTCCGCGAATGATTACCAGGCGATGGCAGCCAGCGATCTGGAAGCCGTGAAGGACTTCCTGCTGGCCCAGCACCAGAAGGGCCTGCTGAACGTGCGGAAAATGGCCATTGTCGCCAGCGAGATGTCGGCACCGGTGGCGATCTCCTATGCCACTTTGGACTGGGCGAAAAGGCCCTATCCCGATGCTGCCGATCTGGCGTCCCGCACACCGCGCGGCCAGGACGTGCGGGCGATTGCACTGCTTTCACCGGATGAAAGCCTGCCCGGTCTGCCGACCGGTCGCGCTCTGCTGACGCTGCGTAACCCGGCTTTCAATATTGCCTTCCTGCTGTGCTATGGCAGCAAGGACCGTAAAGCCGGCCGGGAAGTCAAACAGATCTACACCAAGCTGACGGGGATTGCCGGGAACGATGACAGAATGTATTCCCGCCCCTTCGCCAACCAGCTGCAGGGCACCAAACTTCTGGGCCGCGGGCTGAAGGTGGAAGAGACGATCATCGGTTTCCTGCAGAAGCACGTGGCTCAGCAGGATATTCCCTGGCAGGATCGTCGCAGCCGCCTGGAACAGTAAGCAGGCTGTGACGGCTCAGCGGGGTTCCGTCCAGTCGCCGGCCTGTTCGCCCTGCGAACCATTTTCCGGTTTCGTTTCCTGCGATCTTTCGCTGTCCCGCTCTGCGGAGCGTGGTTTCCAGCCGTCATCGGCAGCGGCCGCCGGTTCCGCTGCTGTTGATCCTGTGGCCGGAGCGAACGGGTTCTCGCCGGGGGTGACTGCGGCTGTACGGGTTTCCGCAGTCGGGCGGGCGACCGGGTGCGGAGCGGGCGGGTTGTAACCGACCGTCATCGTACCGGCTGGCTTTGCTCCGCCAGGCAGACTCTGGTGACTGTTCGCAGCGGCTCCCGCGGCCGCTGATGCCGCAGCGACCGTGCGGACGGGACGCCGCGGAAATGAAGGGGCACTCCCCGCAGCAGGTGCGGTTTCCGTCCGGGATTCTTCCGTGGGGAAGGGCGGGGCGGTGGCAGCCGGGCTGTGCGGGCTGGCCTGCGGCGCTGCTTCCTGCACCAGACGGGTCGGGGCAGCGACGGCCAGGCGGCGGCCGGCGTGGGGAATCAGCACGTTGGGTGCCTCACCGTTGCGGGCAGTCGTTTCGGACTGCCAGCTGGCCTGCAGCACATTTCCGGAAGCTGCGGGTGCGTCCGCCGGACTCAGCCGACCGGGCAGAACCACTTTGCCTGAGGCAGCCAGCTGACTGGGCCGGCGGGCTTCAATCGCTGAGGCAGGTTCCACCAGATGACCGGGCAGAACCACCCTGCCGGAAGGGGCGTCTCCGGGCAATCCGTCCGCCAGGGCGGCCGTCTGCATTGCTGCCGGCTGGCTGCCAGGTGGTGGGGCCTGTGCCGTGGCAGTTTCGGTCTGAATGGGCATTCCGGCAAACGGATCTTCGCTGAGTTCCGGGCCGGTGGTGGTCTGGCGGAAGCTGGAAGACAGCAGTCGGCCTTCCAGCGCAGCACAGCCGGTAGTGGTTGTCCACAGCACCAGGCCGGGCAGAACAGCAGACAGCAGGCGACGGTATTTCACGAGGGGTCTCCCGTGTTATGTACAGCATTCGGGCGAGGGCCAGGCCCGAGAGTTATCTGCGGCAGAGAGCGGCTGCGGCATTCGCAAATGGCAGGGTGGCAGGTTACGGAGCGGCAGGCTGTCGGCGGTTGAATGCGGCAGGGTCGAAGGGGTCCGCCTGTTCTTCCGTCAGTACCTGTTCCACCACATCAGTGGATGCGGCGGGTCGAACTGCGCCGGAAGGAAGGACGGCCGGAGTCGCCGGCACGGGGAGTCCGGGTGGCCCGGAGGTGCCATTGTGTTGTCGGGGTAAGCTCTGAGCGGCCTGAGCCTGCATGATCATGCCGGCCGCCCGAACTCCGCCACTGCGAAAGGCGGCCAGGGCAGAGGCATCGGGAATTGCGGGCGACTGTCCCTGCTGCGGGAGGCGGGGCTGCCGGGTTGCGGGGCCACGTGCGGTGTAACCGGCTGCGGCTGAAGCAGAACCAGTACGGGAACCAGAGGAACCGCCCGAGGACGCCCGGCCACGGTTCCAGGGAATACCGGCAAACGGGTTGTAGCCTGACTTGCGGTGCAGCCCGCCCGACTGCCGTGTGCCACGGTAATCGCGGCGGGAAGAAGCGGATGTCACCGGGCGGCCTGTCAGTTCCGCGGAGACGACGCTGGTCCACTGCTGCAGTTCCGCCTGCAGTCTGGCTCCGGTGGAGCCATTGAAGACCGAACGTCCGCCAGGACCGTGCCCGTTACGGGGCACCGTCAGCAGGGGGCTGACAGCCGGGTCGGAGAGATTGATCTGATCGAGCACGGCCGCCAGGTTTCGTTCCGTGAACACCCGGTTGCCCGCCTGACCGACCCGCACATTCTCCAGCCGGAACAGGCTTTCCGAGGCGCTTCCGTGGCAGGAGGCATTGGCGCAGCTGTTGACCAGCAGAGGCTGGATGACCGTCACAAATTCTTTGGCGGAATCGCGGGAGAGGCCGGACAGCGAGCGGATTTCCGGTTCTTCAAATCCGTCGGAGCTGCGGCGGGCCTCACGCCGGGGAACCCGGGTCTGGACGGCATCCGGATTGAGCAGGCCTTCCAGCCGAACGAGCATGCTCCGTGCATCCCGCCGGGACGGTTCTTCTTCCAGGGCCGCCCGCAGTTCTGTCTGAGCTTCCTCGTACAGTTCGTAAGTCAGGCACCAGCGGGCCAGTGAAACCCGTCGGGCCGGGCTGAGGTCTTCTCCGTTGTTCCGCTGCAGTTCCCAGGCGTGGTGCCTGTCGCGGGCGCGATAACGGACGCGGTCGTGGGGAATGAGCATTCGCCCGCCCGAACGGTGAACCAGGTAGCCGGCGGCGGTCTGATGGATTCGCCCTTCTGCAATGCGGCCGTGGTCCAGCACGAGGACGGTGGTCAGTTCCACGGGGGCTTCCGTCACCGGCTGCGGCGCAACCGGCACGGTGGGGTGCGCGAACAGCACACGCGGGGCCGTCGGCTGGCTTTCGGTTGCGGGAGAATTTTCCGAGCCGGCTGGTGTCTCCCGCCGCGTGGCAAACGGATCGACTGCCAGGGCCGGCAGCGAACACAGCGCGGTGGACAGGGCCACCAGCGGCAGGGCCCGTTTCACCAGCGGCAGCATCCGCAGGAGCGACTGCGAGACCGACAGCCCGGGCCGTAATCCGGCTGTCAGCCGGCGGCGGAGTCCGGTGGCCATGACCGTTTCGCGGTGCATGTGGCAGTCCATTCTGTACTGAAGTCTGTACTTGTCGGCAGCAGCCTGTGCCGAGTGGCCGGGTAACCGGGCGACCTGGCAGGGAAGGCGGGAATTTCCGATATGAATCGATTCGGCCCGAAATCGATCAATCAATTGGCGACTGGCAACAGGGGGGAACTGGTGGTGGGGCAGGACGTTGGCTGCGGGCAGTGTTCGGGGAACATCGCGGGCAGTACTGGCCGGCCGTCTGTGCTGGATGGCGAGCGGAAGGTGCAGCGGGGAGGAATTCGCGGAACGAAACACTGACCAGACCGCTGCCAGAGCCAGTTTCCTCCCGGTCGAGTGAAGGGGGACTGCCCTGGAACGGAATGCGGTATCGCCCGGAACTGCTGTCGGTGAGAAGGAACGCCAGAGGCGGAATTTGAGAGGAAGTTTGAGAGAGGGCAGGCACTTTCTCAGTCTGCGGGAAACCGGTCAAGGCGACTCAGCCCGGTTAGGGGATCTTCCCGGTAGACTCGCCCCCTGTCTGGCCGGGCACCGGCGAATTGTGCCGGGAAAATGCCCGCGGGCGGTCTGGCGGGTGATCATTTTCTCCACAGCAGGCTCTGCGGCAATTCGATACACTGGGCCAACTGATACACTGAAACAGAGGATGGTTTTGCACCCGGGGCGGGTGCTGGTGCACGCGGCCCGATCGTGGTGCCAGCCAGCTCCAGCGGAACTGTCGTTCACAGAGTACCGCCGCCCGCGGCAGGAAGGGTTTTCATGAGCCAGACGGCAACCGTTCGCTGGGGAATTCTGGGAACCGCCCGAATTGCAGCCCGTGTGGCCGCTGCCATTCACGCAGCGGAAGGGGCCGAACTGGTGCTGGTTGGCAGCCGCGATGCGGAACGGGCCGCTGCCTGGGCGGCCGAGCACGATGTGCCCCGCAGCTGCGGCAGCTACGCCGAAGTTCTGGACGATCCCGACATCGATGCGGTCTACATCCCGCTGCCCCCGTCCATGCACCGGGAGTGGACGCTGCGCGCGGCCGAGCTGGGCCGGCATGTGCTGTGCGAAAAGCCGCTGGCCGTGTCGTCCTCGGAAGCTGAGGAAATGGCCGTGGGCTGCCGCGAACATGGCGTGCAGCTGATGGATGGCGTGATGTGGCTGCACCATCCGCGGGCGACCGATATGCGGCGGATTCTCGATTCCGACAGCCTGGGCGAGCTGCGGCGGGTGACCTCGGCTTTCACCTTCTCCTGGGATCCCTTCCCCCAGGACGATCTGCGGCTGCATCGCGAGCTGGGTGGCGGGGCACTGCTTGATCTGGGCTGGTACTGCGTAGGCGCCACGTTGTGGGCCTTCGAGGAAATGCCCGTTCGCGTGTGGGGCACGGCCCGCTGGCGGAACGACGTGGACCTCAACTTCTCCGGCCAGATGTGGTTTGAAGGACAGCGGGCCGCCTCGTTCGACTGCGGGTTCGATACCGTCATCCGCAAATGGATGGAAGTCGCCGGGACGCGGGGAACGCTGGCCTGCAGCGATTTCACCCGTCCGCAGAATGCCGACCGGCCCGCCTTCCGTATCAACGCGGCCGATGGAACCTACCGCAAAGAGATCTCTTTACCGCCCGTGCAGGAAGTCTGCATGATTGAAGCTTTCTGTAAGCAGATCCGTACGGAAGAACTCAACGAACACTGGCCACGACGTGCCGTGCAGACGCAGCGTGTCTGCGAAGCCCTCGATCAGTCGGCCCGTCTGGGCGAGCCGGTCGAACTCGGCTGAGTACCGCCGGCAGGCGGGGCGGGTTGTTCCGTTCGGCGAAACTCCCTGCACCGGGCGGGGCCAACTGTCTCTCTGCAGGAGTGTGCCATGTTTTTCCGGGCGAAACGCAATCTGGGGCTGCTGCTGACCGGAGTCTGGCTGATTCTGACCGGGCTGCTGCCCCTGCTGAATCTGACCCACAACGCGCTGACGCTGGTGATGCAGATCCTCGCCATTGCAGCAGGCGCCCTGCTCATCATGGGCCGCTGATACCGGGTACGGGCCATGGGCTGAACCGGTGCCTGAAGCCCGGCAGCCACCTGTTCCGGTGCGGCAGTGTCAGCCTGACTGGAACGGGATGCCATGGTCTGTCAGAAAGAGCCGGCCGGTCTGGCGATCGGAACGACACGGGCAGAGACGGGACAATCGACCGGGGGCATTGCGGATGGAAACGAAACCCGAAGATCAGGTGGCCGAGCTGCTGCGGCAGTTGAACCCCGAAATCTGGCTGGTGACGGCAGCCACCGCGGCTGGCCGGCGCGGAGGATTGATTGCCACCGGAGTGATGTCCGCCTCGATTGTCGCGGAACTGCCGCGGGTTCTGGTGGGGATTGCCTGCCGCCACGCGACAGCCGGACTGATTGGCGAAGCGGGTTGTTTCGCACTGCACCTGCTGCGGCCGGAACAGACTGATCTGGTCCACCGGTTTGGCCTGATGAGCGGGCGAACGATCGACAAGCTGGACGGAATCCCGCATCAGCCGGGAACGACGGGTTCCCCCATTGTTGCGGGTTGCCGGGGCTGGCTGGAATGCCAGGTGGAAACCGCGCTCGACGGGGGCGACCGGACGTTCTATCTGGCACAGGTGGTGAACGGTCAGCTGGCCGGAGTCACCTCGGGCCAGTCCGTTGCCGAACCCACCGTGCTGGAACAGGTGGCCACGGCAGATTCTGCCGACAGCCCGCCCGCCAGCTCCAGGACCGACGACGGGATCCTTCGGCTGCAGACGCTGCTGGCGGCTCTGCCGGACGAAACCAGAGCGGAAATGCGGCGGCAGCGGGAAGCGGATGCGGAAAGCGATGCCCGGGCGATTCGCAGCTGGCGGGCCAGCCACACCCGCGATGCCTGAGTGATGAATTCACCGGTCCGGGTCTCTGCGTACCTGTCCGGAAAGATGGCCTGTCATCGGACCAGCGAAGGTGAAACAGGGAACATAGATCCGGGGTGGCGGGTGTCACTGCCGACTGGTCCACCAGGATCTTTGCAGCCATCGTGTGTTGAATGGTCCGCATGCCCATCCCGCTATCGCGGCTATGGGCATGGCACACGGATCAGAATCACCGCGATTTCAGCTGAGCACCACCAGGTTGTCCCGATGGACGACTTCGGTATACGGCGCATTGCCCAGGGTCTCGGCAATTTTTCCCGTGCGGCGGCCGGCAATCTGCTGGATGTCTTTGGAGTCATAATTCGTCAGGCCGCGGGCGATTTCCTGACCATCCTGCCGGCACAGGGAAACCAGTTCACCCCGGCCGAACACGCCCGTCACCTGGCTGATGCCAATCGCCAGCAGCGAGCGGCCTTTCTGCAGAATGGCCTGGCAGGCGCCATCATCCAGCAGCAGCTGTCCTTTGGGGACGACCGTATAACCGATCCAGCGCTTCCGGGCCGACAGCGAAGCACCGGAAGGAAGAAACAGCGTGCCGATTTCTTCTCCGTCCAGAATTCTCCGCAGGACATCGGGCTGTTTGCCGTTGGCGATGATGACACTCTCGCCCACAGCGGTTGCCTGACGAATGGCTTCCAGCTTGGACTGCATTCCCCCCGTTCCGCGGGAGCTCTGCGAGTCGGAGGCCAGCTGCAGCAGGGAGTCGTCCCATTCCCTCACCAGGGGAACCAGCCGGCTGTCTGGATTGGCGGGGTCACCGTCGTACAGCCCTTTCACCACCGACAGAATGACCAGCAGTGGCGAGCGGAGCAGGCTGGTGACCATGGCGGCCAGCCGGTCGTTATCGCCAAACCGGATTTCCTTCACGCTGACGGTGTCGTTCTCGTTGATGATCGGCACGGCGCCGAGTTCAAACAGAGTCGACAGCGTGTTGCGCACGTTCAGGTAACGGTTGCGATTTTTGAAGTCGTTGGCGGTCAGCAGCAGCTGGGCGGCATGGTAACCGTGCGGCCGCAGGCAGTCGTCGTACAGCCTGATCAGGTGGGCCTGCCCGATGGCGGCGGCCGCCTGCAGATGAGGCAGATCGGTCGGGCGCTGTTTCAGGCCCAGCAGGCCGATGCCGGCTCCCACTGCACCGCTGGAGACCACCACCACCCGTCTGCCGGATTCGCGAATCAGATGAATCTGACTGGCAATGTGCCGCAGGCAGTCCACATCCAGTGTGTCGTCGTCCCGGGACAGGACATTTGTCCCGATTTTGACGACCACCGTCTTCGCCGTTTCCATGAGTTCGCGTCGTACCAGATTGGCCATTGGCCGGGGAGTCATGCGAACAGTTTCCTGAATAATTCTGAAGGTGTGCCTGCTCTGCCGATTCCGGACAGGCACGGGGGGGAGTGGGCAGTCACCGCGTTACATCCCGCAGGACGCAACAGGTCACGACAGATTTCCGAACAGTCTGTTTTCGCGCTGGCGTACAATTCTCCGCATCATACTCGACGTGACAGGTTTCGTCTTTCGGTGGGAAGCGGAGTCCTGAGATTGTCAGAAACTCTGTTCCGAATTCCGAGAGGCAGGTGTCGAACGTCGCAAACCCGCCAGCAGAAAGATGATGTCGGCTCCGGCGAACTGTGCAGATCACGCCGATTTCGCCCCGATCGAGCGGCCGAACGCGGGCAGCACGGAAAAAGACAGGCGGACGGCGTTGGTCGGGCAGGCCCCCGCCGGTAAGATGGCGTGTAAAGGATGCGTGAAGGCCTGTTTTCGCAGGGGATCCCCACCTGATGTCTGAACTGTACCACGAGTGTGGCATTGCCGCTGTGTACCATCTGCCTGGCAGAGAGCCGGGGAGATTCGCGCCGCAACAGGGGCAGCTGCACACCTCGCGGCTGATTCCGGGACTGCTGCTCGATATTCAGAACCGGGGCCAGCTGGCCGCCGGCATGACGAGCTACAATCCGAACCGCCGCCAGCTGCTCGACACATTCAAGGACGTCGGTTCAGTCAACGAGGTGTTCCATCTCAGTCACCCGACTGAGGCGGAATCCATCATGGAAGAGTACTCGGGTTTTGCCAGCCTGGGCCATGTGCGGTACGCCACCTGCGGAAAGGACGACCGCAGCTACGCTCAGCCCTTTGAACGCCACCATATCGAGCGTTCCAAGTGGTTCAGTTTCGCCTTCAACGGGCAGCTGGCCAACTACCTCGATCTGCGGGAAGAGATCCTGAAGGATCCCAACTTCCATCTGGCCCGCGAGACCGATACCGAAGTGCTGATGCACCTGATCTGCCAGGAGCTCAGTGCCGACCGCCGACCCCGCCTGGTCGATCTGCTGAAGAACCTTGCCGCCCAGCTGGACGGTGCCTGGAACATCGCCTTCCTCAATGCCGTGGGCGATATGTTCGTCGCCCGCGATCCGCTCGGTCTGCGGCCGCTCTGCTACGCCATCGATGGCCCGCGGGACAACCCGCAGATGTTTGCCGCCGCCAGCGAAAGCGTGGCCCTGGCCAATCTGGGCTTTGCTGAATCAGAAATTCACAGTCTGGAACCGGGTGAAGCCGCCATCATCGAAAACGGCAAACTGGAGATTGTCCGTTTTGCGGAAAGCCCCCGCCGGGCCCACTGCTTCTTCGAATGGATTTACTTTGCCAACGTGGCCAGCACGCTCGATGATCGCAGCGTGTATCTCACCCGCAAACGGCTGGGTGAAGAACTGGCCCGTCTGGAAGATGTGCCTCTGGACGACGATACCATCGTTGTTCCCGTGCCCGACACGGCCAAAGCGGCCGCTGCCAGCATGGCGTACGAGCTGTCCGTTCCGTGGCTGGAAGGGCTGATCCGTAACCGGTACGTCGGCCGGACATTCATCGAAGGCACCAACCGGGCCAATAAGGCCCGCGTGAAGTACACCCCGCTGCCGGAGGTTCTTTCCGGGAAACGGGTCCTGCTGGTGGAAGACACCATCGTCCGTTCCACCACCATGAAAGCTCTGATTTCACAGCTGCGCGAGCGGGGCGAAGCGAAGGAGATTCACGTGCGGGTGGCCTGCCCGCCGATTGTCGCTCCCTGCTTCTACGGCATCGACATGTCGACCGTCAGCGAGCTGTTTGCCCCGAACTTCATGGAAGGCTCGAACCTGACGCCCGAGGCGGAAGAGAAGATGGCCCAGGCCATTGGTGCCGACAGCCTGCGGTACCTGCCGATGGATGCCATCGCCCGCAGTATCGATCTGCCGGCTTCGTCTCTCTGCCGGGCCTGCATCGATCACAACTACCCGACCGCCGCCGGTCGCAAACTGTACCAGATCGCCGAAGGCAGTTCCGAGACGGGCCGCACCTACGATGCACCCGCCAAGCCGCTTGCCATCGTCCGGACCTGAACCCCGTTCACCGTGATGTGGCCAGCGCGGGTTGTTGCTCATCCGGCCACCCGCCCCGCAGACGCCCGGCCCGCCTGTTCGCCGACCTGCACATTCCCGGGTTCGCACGATCTCTGATCTGCCAGTCCAGTGGCCCGGTCAGCAGGTTGGCCCGGTCAGCAGGCTGGCCCGATGGCGGGCTGGCCCGGGCCGCGGGTGAGCCTCGACTGCGGTTTCAGACTCAACTTCTGCTGCTTCTCCCGCGAAAGGAATTCAGCTCAGCATGTCCCGCGTCCACGAGACGGATATTCGCGTGCGGTACTGCGAGACCGACGGAATGGGCTACCTGCACCATTCGCACTACGCGAACTACATGGAGCAGGCCCGCACGGAAATGCTGCGTGCTCAGGGCAGCACTTACCGCGAAGTCGAAGAACGCGGGCTGTTCCTGGTCGTAGTGAAGCTGGAGAGCAATTTCGTTGCCCCCGCCCGGTACGATGACGTCCTCACCGTGCGGACCACCCTCGAACGGATCACTCCGGCCCGGCTGGAGCACTCGTACGAAATCCTGCGGGACGGCACCGTACTGCATCGCGCCCGCTCTGTGCTGGCCTGCGTGGACCGGGAAGGCAACGTCCAGCGGATCAGCGAAGTCCTGCCGGAACTGAACGACGATACCCCGTAATTCCGCCGTGCGGCCTGTGCCGGCTCTCCGCTCCCGCAGTTCTGCTTTGCCCGATGCCGATGCCCGAATACCGCACGCTGAAGCTGACGCTGGCCTACGACGGCACGGACTATGTCGGCTGGCAGATTCAGCCCAACGGGCCGAGCGTGCAGGCGGAGGTCGAGCGGGCGATTGAGCGGCTGACCCGCAGCCCGGCCACGGTGATGGCCGCCGGTCGGACCGATTCCGGTGTGCATGCCCTGGGGCAGGTGGCCTCTTTCCGCACGACGTCCCGCATTCCCTGTGTGCAGTTTCGCCGGGGCCTGCAGAATTTCCTGCCGGACGACATTCTCGTGCGGGATGTGGAGGAAGTTCCGGACGATTTCCATGCCACCCGCAGTGCGTACTTCAAACGGTACCGGTACATCATCCGGAACGACCGTTACCGCGATCCCTTCCTGCGGCGGTACGTCTGGCAGTATCACGCCCCGCTCGATGCCGCACGAATGCACGAGGCGGCCCAGCACCTGGTGGGCACGCACGATTTCCGCAGCTTCGAATCGCACTGGCCCAATAAGGCCACCAGCATTCGCACCGTGTATGAAGCCACCGTCACCCGCCAGCCCGGCTGGCCGGTGTGGCATCCGCTGCTGCCGGCGGCACCGCCCGGCCCGCACCAGCCGTCCGGCCCGGTCGATGGCCTGACCAATGAACACAAACAGCAGTCACCGTTCCTCTGCTTTGATATCGTGGCCGACGGTTTTCTGTACAATATGGTGCGGGCCATCACCGGCACCCTCGTGAAGGCCGGTCTGGGACGCTGGAGCAGTGAGGACGTCCGCCGGGTGCTGGCCTCCCAGAGCCGCGACCACGCGGGCGAAACCGCTCCGCCGCAGGGTCTGTACCTCGTGCAGGTGGATTACGACAGGCCGTATGCGTCTCCGCAGAGCTGACTGCCGTGCTTCGGCAGTCTGGCCTCTCGAATTCTGTCCCCTCTGCGGTTCTCCCGCCGCGAACTCTGGACGGTACGGACTCTTCCGGCATGAAGGTGGTGCACTTTATTACCCGCATGATCATCGGCGGCGCGCAGGAGAATACCCTGCTGACTGTCGATGATCAGCACTGTCATTATCGCGACGATGTCACCCTGCTGACGGGGCCTGGCCTCGGACCGGAAGGCAGTCTGATCGAGCGGGCCATCTCACGTGGACTGAAGGTGGAGATTCTTCCCGAACTGCGGCGGGAACTGCACCCCTGGCGGGACTGGCAGGGCTGGCGGTCGCTGCTGAAGTTTCTTCGTTCCAACCGGCCGGATGTCCTGCATACGCACAGTTCCAAAGCCGGAATTCTGGGCCGTGCCGCAGCTGCCCGGCTGGGCATTCCGGTGGTGCATACCGTACACGGAGCCAGTTTCCACTACGGACAGTCGGCCCTGGCCTGGCGGGTCTACCGTGCCGCCGAACGCTGGGCCGGACCGCGGACCGACCATTTCATCTCGGTCTGCGATGCCATGACAGACCATTACGTGAAAGCCGGCATCGCCCCGGCCGAACGGTTCACCACAATTTACAGCGGCATGGAAGTCGATCCGTTCCTGTCGGCCGATGCCTCCCGCCAGGCTGTCCGCCAGCAGTATGGATTCAAAGACAGCGACGTGGTGGTGGGGAAAATTGCCCGGCTGTTCCCGCTCAAGGGGCACGAGTTCCTGCTTCGGGCGGCCCCGGCCATGGTGGCCCGGAATCCGAACATCCGCTTTCTGCTGGTGGGCGATGGAATTCTCCAGCAGCCATTCCGCGAGCAGATCGCCAGAGACGGTCTGACGGAGCACTTCCGCTTTACCGGGCTGGTGCCTCCGTCGGAGGTGTCCCGGCTGATCGGCGGGATGGACATTGTGGTGCACACCAGCCTGTGGGAAGGGCTGGCCCGGGTACTGCCGCAGGCACTCATCAGCGGCCGGCCCGTCATCAGCTACGATATCGACGGTGCCCGCGAAGTCGTCATCCCGGAGCAGACCGGCATCCTGCTGCCGCCTCGGTCAGTAAACGAACTCACCGAGGCCGTGCTGCAGCTGGCCGCCGATTCCGATCTGCGGCACCGCTTCGGGCAGACTGGCCGCGAACGGTTTACCGACCGCTTCCGACATCAGACAATGACCCGGCAGATTCGCGAAGTGTACCAGTCCGTCCTTGCAGCCCGGCAGCAGTCGAGAAACTCTCCGCCATGACCGATACACCACCCGCCGACAGCCGCCCCGCCCGCATCGGGATTCTGACAGTTTCCGACAGAGCCAGCCGTGGTGAGTACGAAGACCGGGGCGGCCCGGCGATCATCGATTATCTGGGTGAGGTTCTGTCCTCAGCGTACGAGCCGGTGGCCCGCATCGTGCCCGACGAGCAGCCGCTGGTCGAGCAGGCTCTGCGGGAGCTGGCTGACAGCGAAGGCTGCTGCCTGGTCATCACCACTGGCGGAACGGGTCCGTCCCCCCGGGACATCACCCCGGAAGCCACCGAAGCCGTGGCCGACAAGCTGATGCCCGGTTTCGGCGAGCTGATGCGGAAGGTCTCGCTGGAAAAGGTCGCTACCGCCATTCTGTCCCGTCAGACAGCGGCCATTCGCGGCGGCTGCCTGATCGTCAACCTGCCCGGTCAGCCCCGTGCCATCTGCGAGTGCCTGGATGCGGTCTTCCCCGCCATTCCCTACTGCATCGATCTGATCGGCGGTCCGTACCTCACCACGAACGAAGACCGGCTGGTCGTCTTCCGCCCGAAGAAGAAATAGCCCCGCAAGGTCATTTTCTTCTGTCGTTCGGGCAGCTGCCTGACCACGGAATCCTGCTGCCTGGCCACTTCCGGTGTGGCACGTCCCTGACCGCAGGGAAAGGCGTGGCCATCCTTCAAAAGCCCCTCTCCCGGCGGAGGAGGGGTTGGGGTGAAGGGTCTTTTTCCGCAGTCTGTTCATCCGCAGGCCAGGCTGTTGCCTGTCGCATCTGCTTCCCGGGTGCGACTGCTGGCTTGTCCAGCAGTGTCTTCCCGCAGGTGCATCAGCAAGCCGTGATCACTCAGCGGCTGTGTACCATGCCCATCACCGCGACAGCGGGATGGGTATGTGGTTCCCCGTGATCGGTCAGCCTCCCAGCTGTTGCCGGTAGAACGCCTTTGCCGCGTCCATCGCCGCGGGCAGACCTTCGGGATCGCGGCCGCCGGCTTCCGCCATATCGGGCCGGCCACCACCACCACCGCCCACTTCCTTTGCCGCCACGCGAATGCAGTCGCTGGCCTTCACACCCCGCGCAATCAGTTCCTTGCTGACAGCGGCGATCAGGGCGACTTTGCCCTCCGTCTCGCAGCCCAGCAGAATGGCGACCGGCTGTTTGCGGTTCCGCAGTTCGTCCACCAGTTCCCGCATCGACTCCCGAGTTCCGCCCTCAGGGATGTGCGCGATAATCCGCACGCCGTCCACCTCGTCGGCGGCGGCCAGCAGTTCCTCCACCTGACCGGCGGCCGACTCGCGGGTGTACTTCGCGAGTTCCTTCTTCGCGTCCCGCAGTTCGTTCTGCAGATGCTCGATGCGGCGGGGCAGGTCTTCAGGCTGCGGCGTCTTCATCAGAGCCGAGAGCTGGTGCAGCAGATCCTCGGCCTCGCGAATGCGGTCGATGGCCTTCTTCCCGGTGACGGCCGTAATTCGCCGCACGCCGCGGGCGACAGCGTCTTCCGAAACAATGCGGCACACACCCACCTGGCCGGTGTTCGCCAGATGCGTTCCGCCGCACAGTTCCGTGCTGAAATCGCCCATCCGCACGACCCGCACACGGTCCGGGTACTTCTCGCCGAACAGGGCCATGGCTCCGGCGTTGCGGGCCGCGTCGAGGTCCATCAGTTCGGTGGACACAGCCGCGCCTTCGGAGATGCGGCTGTTAATCACGTCTTCCACCGAGCGGAGTTCGTCCGCACTGAGAGCCTGCCGGTGGGCGAAGTCGAACCGCAGGGTATCGTCTTCCACCTTCGAGCCCCGCTGCGTGGCTCCCGAACCCAGTACCGTCCGCAATGCGTGGTGCAGCAGGTGCGTGGCCGAGTGTGCCCGGCGAATGCCGGACCTCCGATTGTCTTCTACGGTGGCCTTCAGCTTCATGCCGGGCGTCAGCTCACCCTGTTCCAGGTGGCCGAGGTGCAGAATCAGGTCACCGTCCCGCTGTGTATCGATCACCCGGAACCGGCAGCCACTCTCCGAAGTCAGCAGGCCGGTGTCTCCCACCTGACCGCCAGCCTCCCCGTAGAACGGCGTCTGGTCGAGAACCACAGCTACGGTGTCCCGGTGGCCGGCTTCCTCCAGAGAATCCACCAGCTGCTTCTCGGCGATGATGCCGACAACTTCTCCTTCGGCTCCGGTGTGCTCGTATCCCAGGAAGGTCGTCCCGCCAGAGGTCTTCCGCAGGGCATCCAGCGGGCCTTCCGCCATCACCGAGTCGGCGAAGTTCCCCCGCCCGCTGCGGCCCACATGCTCATCGAGCAGCCGGTTGTACTCCGACCGATCGACAGACAGGTTGTGCCGGGCGGCCAGGGCTTCAGTCAGCTCGATCAGGAAACCTTCCTGCGTATGCAGCGTGAACGCATCCCGGCCGGGAATGGTGCTGCTTCCGCTGGAACGGGCTGTCTCCACGCTCTGATTGAACTGCGACATGCCCCGCTCGACCGTGCCGAAGAACTGGCTTTCCTCAGCCTCAACCGTACCGGCCACACTGCTGACGGTCTCGCTCAGCTCGGGATAGGCCGACTTCATCGCATCAACCACTGCCGGCACCAGCGTGTGCAGGAACGGATCCTGCCGACCAAGCAGGTAGCCTTCCAGCAGAGCCCGGCGGAGCAGCTGCCGCACAATGTAGCTCTCCTTCTCGCTGCCCGGGTCGACTCCCTCATGCACGGAGAAGGTGACCGCCCGGATGTGGTCGGCGATTCGCCGCAGCGGCCGGCCCTGGGGGGCATCGAACTCATA
>JAGQPV010000278.1 GCA_020426545.1 Planctomycetaceae bacterium | reverse complement strand
GGTGAGACAGGACATTTCGCCCAGCGAGGTCGGCACCGTCTTCAGCACCAGCGGCATGATGCCGATCGGGTGGCCCTCATCCTCCACCACCAGCACCCGCATCCGCGAGGAAGAACAGTACAGCCGGTGGTGTTCGGTAAACCACTCGTACGACTGCAGCCACGTGGCATCAGCCGTGCGGGCCAGCAGGCGGTTCCAGTCTTCACGCAGAGGAGCAAGGTCTTCCAGACTGTTCACCTCCCGCACGCGAATGGTGCCGTTCTGCGGCGGCGTGGCTGACGGGGCGGTGCGTGAACCGTATTTGAGCAGTCGCCCCACCTGCGCGAACGCGTACTTCAACCGGGGATGCTTCAGTCTCACCCAGACGAGCTTCGCGGAATCGGTGCTCAGCTTCTGTTTGTGAGAGGACTCGCCCCCCAGGAAATCAAAGGCGGAATAGCCCCGTTTCAGGCATTCGGAAATGCACAGATAGTCGACCACAACACCCGGGCTGTGCTTTGAATCGTATGCGGCGAACCCGCCCTGATAGGCCAGCACCCGGCGACCGTCGACCAGCAGCTGCACGCAGCCCACCAGTTCGGTGCCGCACTTCACGCGGAACAGCACCATCTTCCCGGCCGGCACCAGCCGACGGAGCAGTTCCTGATGAAACCGCATGAACCGTTCGCTGGAATAAACACCCGGATGTCCGGCGGCTTCCCACCGCTGCTGATGCAGCTGCACCATTTCCGCGAAGATATCCTCCGCTTCCTCGACCGACTCCGCCCACTCGGAAGTCAGCTCGCCGCCTTCACTGGTATACCACCGCAGGTTTTTTCGCAGATGTTTTCGGGTGGAATAACCCAGATGACTGATGACCTCTCCGCCCTCTGCCCGGGCCGCGTCGAGATCGAAATACCAGCTGACAACCGTGCGGACTTCCTTCCGCAGCTGCAGCGGCTGCAGCGATTTGCTGACGACGGAAAAGTCGTTCAGACTGAATCCGTCCAGCCGCAGTTCGTCGCAGGAGCCATCCTCGGCCATGGCCTGCAGCACGTCCCGCAGGAAAATCGGATGCCAGCGGGAATCGGCCAGCAGCCGGTTGTATTCCACGACGACGCTGTCTGCTTCCGGTTCGCCTGCCGTCCCCAGGTGCAGCGTGCGAACGGGGAATGGTCCTTCGTGCTCTTCCACGCCCTCGCACAGCAGGGCCATCCCGCGGAGTGTTCCCTCGGCGGAGTAACCGGCGACGAACCGATGAGGCACCAGATCGCCGTACTGATCCAGCCAGGTTTCCACCCAGGCCGGAGAACAGGTAAGTGAAGGACCGTGTTCCAGCGATTCCGCCAGCATGTTCCACAGCCGCATGGCGTGCGCACGCTCGGCGGATTCGTGCCACCGCAGTTCGAGCCGGCTGTGGTCGAGGGACTGAGTATCGATCGAGTCGCTCCCCGCTGAGGTCATATGATCCCGTGTCATGTCAGTGTTCCGTGAATCGCCGGTTCGCCGGGCTGTCCTTCCGGAGCGCCCTGATGATCCGCTTCCCGTGTTCCGCGGCATTCCGGTTCCCGCTCTTCCGTGACGGCGGAATCCGCGGCGAACAGAGGTTTCTGTCGCCACCGCTGCAGCGATTCGGGCAGTTCGTTCCGATTGACCAGCACCCAGGTGCCCAGCAGCATGATGCCTCCCCCGCCTGCAACCAGAACCAGCCGAAACCAGCCTTCGACTGTCGACAGGCTCTGCTGCACAGCCAGCGACCAGGCAGCCAGAACCAGCAGCGGCAGCAGCTGCGGCACGACGGACTTCAGCAGCAGAGTCCGCAGGTCCAGCCGCAGTACCTTCAGGGCATAAGGCAGCAGGGCCCCCAGTTCGATCAGCACGACCGGCACCACGGTGCCGATGGCCACACCCGTCAGCCCGTACGGGCCGATCAGCAGCAGAGTCAGCCCCAGGTTGGCCACGGCCTGTGCCAGATACATCAGAGCCGGCACGCGGGCATGCCCCATGCCGAACAGCACACTCCGCAGAACGCCCGTGGGCATGGCAATGACATGCGAGGCAAACAGCAGCAGCAGCAGGTGGTAGCTGGCTTCGTAACCTGGCCCCACCCAGGTGGTGATAACCGCCTGCCCGAAGAAGGCGGCCCCCGTCAGCATGCCGGCCGACAGCAGCAGTGCCATACCCATGCCCCGGGTGACCAGAGCCTGCAGCCGGGCCGAATCGTCTCCCGCCTGCAGTGCACCGGCCCGCGGCATGAACACCTGGCCGATCTGCATGATGGGCTTGCTCAGAAACTGGCACAGCCGCTGGGCGATGTAATACGGCACAATGGCCTTCGCCCCCAGCAGAAAGCCGATGACCACGGTATCGGTGGCGTACACCAGCTGAATCGAGATGTCTTCAATCAGTGCAAAAATGCTGAACGAGAAGATTTCCTTCAGCGTACCGCGGGAAAAATTGGCCGGACGGATCGACAGCTGCGGAACCACCCGCCAGGCAAAAAACAGGCTGCCCGCGTTTTCCAGCAGTGTGACCGTCAGAAAAATGAGCGACAAAGTCAGCAGGCCACCGGGCTTCGCCAGGAACAGCAGTGTCAGCCCCAGCCGGATCACTGCCGAGCCCATCCACAGGCCCCGCTCCAGCTCGAACCGCTCCACGCCGATCAGCACGCCGCCGAAGACACTGCCCACCAGGCCCGCGGCCACATTCAGGCCGAGGATCAGCACGACCAGCCGCACTTCCTCCAGAGGCACACTGCCCCAGTCATGCAGGCCCGGGGCCAGCCACGCCACCAGACCAGCCAGAGCCAGGGCCACCATTCCCAGGGCCAGGTACACCGAAAACACGACCGTCACGACCCGGTTGAGCTGGTCCCATTCGCCCCGCGCATAATGCGTCGCCACGAACCGGCCCACCGTCGAACCAAAGCCGAGGTACAGCAGGCCGGAGTATCCCGCGATCGAGCTGATCAGAATCCAGGTGCCATAGGTTTCGTCGCCCAGCGTATGCAGGACGTACGGCATCAGAAACACGCCGATCAGCAGACCGACGGCGTGCGTCACCCAGCTCGAAAACAGATTCAGCCCCAAAGAGCCACGCAGACCCATAACGGTGTTACCTGGCGAAAAGTTTCACGAATGCAACCATGCCGGCCAGCACCCCGCCACCGGCGAAGAGCAGCTGAACCATGTGATTACGGTTCCAGTAAATCAGCGGCATGGCGGGCCGCACGTGGGGCGTCACCAGCAGCAATGTGGCCGAAGCAATGCCGATGACCAGGTAAGTGGGCACCACATAACAGCGGGACAGCGACAGCATGGCCGTGCACCACCCGGCCAGCAGTGCGCCGAGGTACGGCAGAAACCGCTTCAACTCCGGGTGCAGAATGCGAACTTCCGGCCGCATGGTGCGGTACAGCGCCAGCAGCGGAAAGAAAAAGCAGCCCAGGAACAGCGTTCCGCCGAACAGTCCCAGCTCCACAAAGGAATGCACGAACGAGTTGTGCGCCACCAGGCCCACGAAATCGGCGTAGCTGCCAGCCCCGATGCCGAACAGGAAATCGGCCGATTTGAGGTACTCCAGCCCGTCCCGCCACAGCAGAATACGGTCATGCCCCGTGCCACCTTCCAGGTCGATCTCGGCCTGTCGCCCGGCTGCCAGCGGCAGAACACACAGGGCCCCCAGGCCGGCGGTCATGATGCCTTTCCGTCCATAACGGAACGCCATCAGCGCAGCCCCGGCCCCGGCCATCGACAGCAGGCCGCCGCGGGAGCGGGTGAGAATCAGCCCGGTGCCGAGCACTGCCAGCGGCATCAGCCAGCCGTACCGCAGAAAGCCCGTGCTTCTGTCTGTCAGGAAATAGGTGCACAGCACGCCGGCAGCCACAATCAGCATCGCGATGTCGTTCGGATCCTGAAAAATTCCCGTGCCCCGCATCCGGGTGACGACAATCCGCTCGCCGTGAATGTCGGTGCCTTCTTCCTTCTGTTCCAGGTGCTTGATGAACTCAAATTCCTGAATGCCCAGAAAGTCCACCACGCACAGCCCCACCATGACCGAGGCTGCCACGGCCACGGTCAGCAGCAGGATCTTCAGCCGTTCGGCTGTGGAGACCACGGCCACCAGCGTGGTGTAGTAAATCAGCGTCTTGGTGAACTCCGTTCCCATGTGGTTCACGCCCCACAGGAACATGTGCATCAGGTGGGACATCACCACGGCCACCAGCAGCCCCAGCACACAGATGGTGATCGGCTGCGACCTGATCTCCGTCGGCCAGAACAGTCGCTGCATTCGCTGCAGCGACAGCACGAAGGCTCCCAGAATCAGCCCTTCGTAAACGGGCAGTCCTTCCCACGAAGGCCACATGTCGGCCGGCCGCAGGAACAAAGTGACATTCACCAGCAGGAACAGCACGAACCCCAGCGCCGACGCCGGCAGCAACGGTCCCCGGTGACGCGAATCCTGCTGGACTCGGCGACGGCGGGGGCCGGTGGCGGCAGCCACGAGGGCTGCGGGCGGTGAAGGGGCAGTGTCCAGAGCCGGCATAGGTTCCCGGCATGAGCAGCCAGCCGCAGCGGGCCGTCATGTTCTGAGGTTTCGGTTTGGTTCCGGCGGGAAGGCGTCTGGCTGCGGCATTCCGGCGTCAGTGGCCAGTGGATGCAGCATCTCCCTCCAGCGGAACATGTTTCCGTATGGCAACTGTAGAACATGCCTGCCCACTCGCCGGATCGATCCGAACCAATGCCGTCCCAGGCCATGAGCGATCCTGCTGCGCAGTCAGAAATCCCGCGCAACCGCGCCAGTCAGGAAAACAGGCAGAACCCGGCCTGCCCCACCAACCGGAACGATCTGCCACGGGAAGTCGCTGAAGAAACCTGCACAGCTTTCTGAGAAGATCTCAGCGGCCCCCAGGCAGGGCCCGGGCCGACCGGGCGGTTCTCCGGGAACCTGCTCTCTGTAAGGACCGGGGCTGGTTTCCCTGAACTGGGGGTTGAACAGGACGTGCCGCACTGCCTATTCTGTCCCGCCGGCCGGCTCCGGCTGATCTGCTGTTCGGGCAGTCTCTGTGCTCACAGGTCTGAATCGATAATCCGGCTGCTGATTTCGCAGGCTCATTCGGAAGCCGGCAGGCAGGCGGACAGCTGCCGAAATTCCCGCAGATCATCCTGCTCCGGCCCGGAGCAGAAACAGGTTTCTGAAAGCCTTTCAGGCGAGAAACTATGGACCAGTTGCGACAGTCTGTTGAGTCCGGCTCCCTGCTGCTTGATCTGGAAGGGAGCAACCTCGAAGACATCTTCAGACAGGTTGCGGATTTTGCCGCCCGGAAAGGGCTGATTCCCGACAGTCAGCAGCACCGTGTCAAAGAGGCACTGCTGCAGCGGGAAAAGGAAATCTCAACCGCCATTGGTCATGCGGTCGCGGTGCCGCATACCTATCTGGATGAGCTGGAACGGCAGGCCATTGTCTTCGTCCGGCTGAAACGCCCGCTGAATCTGGGTGCGCCGGATGGTATTCCCACCCGCTTCCTGATTGTCCTGCTGGGCACGACGGGTGCCGCAGCCGCCCATCTCGATACCCTGACCGCCATCGCCCGGCTGATGTCGGACGACACCTTCCGCTACGAAGCTCAGATTGCCGACAGCGCTCAGCAGCTGCTGGCCGCCATCGACGCCTCCATCGTGCGGACCGCGGTTCCCACCTCGATGCCGGTGTCCGAAGTTCCCGAAGGACTGCAGTACTCGGGCCGGCTGTTTGGCGGAATCATCGGAGATATCCGTCGCCGTCTGCCGCACTATGTCAGCGATTTTACCGACGGCCTGCACCCCAAATGTCTGGCCGCCACGCTGTTTCTGTTCTTCGCCTGTCTTGCTCCTACGGTCACTTTCGGTGGTGTGCTGTCGGTACATACGGGAGGCGAAATCGGCGCGGTCGAGATGATTGTGGGCGCGGCGCTGTGCGGGGTGACCTTCGCCCTGCTGGCCGGCCAGCCCCTGGAAATTCTCGGCGGGACCGGCCCCATGCTGGTCTTCATTATCGTGCTGTACGATCTGAGTGTGCTGTTTCAGCTGCCCTTTCTACCGGTTTATGCGTGGGTGGGGTTATGGGGTTCGCTGCTGGTGGTGATCCTGGCCATTACCGATGCCAGCTGCCTGATGCAGTATTTCACCCGGTTTACCGATGAGATTTTCGCCGGCCTGATTTCGCTGATTTACATCTACGAGGCGGTCAGCGCTCTGGCCAGAATCTTCGAAGACCTGGATCAGCGGTCGCACCACGATGTGGCCCTGCTGTCGCTGCTGCTGGCTCTGGGCACGTTTTACATCGCCATGAGCCTCTCCCGCTTTCGCCGCAGTCGGTACCTGCTGCCGCGGGTGCGGGAGTTTCTGGCGGACTTTGGCCCGGCCATTGCCATCGGCATTATGACGGGCATTGCCGTGTGGATGCACGAAGTCTCGATCGATGTGCTCAACGTGCCGGACCACTTCGGTACCACCAGCGGCCGGCCCTGGACTGTCGATCTGTTCGCGGTCCCGCTGTGGGTTCGGTTTGCGGCAGTGATTCCCGGCCTGCTGCTGTGCGTGCTGTTTTATCTGGATCAGAACATCACGGCCCGACTGGTCAACAACCGCGACCACCGCCTGCGGAAAGGCGAAGGCTATCACCTGAATCTGGCAGTCACCGGCGGGCTGGTGGGCGTCTGCTCGCTGTTCGGCCTGCCGTGGCACGTGGCTGCCACCGTCCGCTCGCTGAACCACATTCGCGCCCTGGGAACCGTTGAGGAGGTTGTGGGCCGGGACGGCACCACCCGCGACCGGATTATTCATGTGCGGGAGAACCGGCTCACCGGGTTCGCCATTCATGCGTTGATTGGCTGCTCGCTGCTGCTGCTGGGGTGGCTGAAACTGGTGCCGATGGCCGTGCTGTACGGTCTGTTCCTCTTCATGGGCATCGTGTCGATGTCGGGAAATCAGTTCTTCGAACGGCTGACGTTGTGGCTGATGGATTCGTCCCTGTACCCGGTGACGCATTATCTCCGCCGTGTCCCCCGCTGGACCGTCCACTGTTTCACCGCACTGCAGGCCGTGTGCCTGGGAATTCTGTGGGTGGTGAAGGTCAGTCCGCTGGCCATTCTGTTTCCGCTGTTTATTGCCCTGCTGGTGCCGGTACGCTTTTTCGCGGAAAGATTCTTCTCGCAGGAACACCTGGCCGTGCTCGACGCCGCGGAAGAACCCGAAGAAGAAGAGATGCCGTGGTTCTGACCGCCTGAGCGGTTCCAACCCGACCGGCCCCCGTTTTCATCTGCCTCATTCTGGTGGAGGGCAGCCGGAGAACCCTCGCCGGCTGCGGCCGGGTCATGCACCGGCGTGGCTCGTGCCGGATCCGGCCCGCATCTCCAGCCATGCAGCGGCGGGGTGAAAACCGGCCTGCACACAGCCCGCAGCGGGCACAAAAGCCCGTCTCCAGTGCCTTGTTGCCCGGTCGCGAGCCGCCTATCATCGCCCGCAGCCTTTTGCCGCCTGGAGGCGGACAACTGGCCACTGTTCCTGCTGAAGAATCCAGTCCCCCCC
>JAGQPV010000277.1 GCA_020426545.1 Planctomycetaceae bacterium | reverse complement strand
CATGGCGACGAATGCAACCACCCACTTGATCCGCATGTCAGAGTGTCCTCACGTCGGTCGATGCCGGGACTCGACGATTCCCGTTGCTGGTGAAAATCGAATATTGTACGCAGTATACCAGGAAACCGGCCCCAGCTCTCAACACCGGGGGAATGAGAAAACAGGGAAAACCCTTTACTCCCCCGGCGGGAGAGAAACCGACCCGGCGGCCAAACGCGACCTATGCTTGAGCATGGCTGCGCCGTTCCCGTGGTTTCCCGCAGATCGTGCCGGATGGACCGATCTGTCGGCAGAATCGCAAGAACCGGCGTAAGCAGGTCCACTCCACGTCTTTCGCACGTCGAGGCTGCTCATGCGCTGCCGCCCCATTTCTGCCGCTGCGCGGTGGTCAGTCGCTTTTCGCTCCAGAAAAGCCGCCCGGGTTCTGGCCCTGCTGCTCTGCCTGAGCTGGCCTGCCGGGGCCGCGGGCGGGACACCTGCCCTGATCGAACTGAAAGTGGCTGGCACAGCCTATCGGGGGAAAGTGCTGCATGTGGGGCAGAATACGTGCTGGTTTGTCGAACAGGACGGCCGGCTGCACGAATTCGCCCTGAAGGATCTGTCCCGCCCGGTGACCCTGGCACCCCGGTTTCGCGGCCTGCCCTCCGCCGACCTGCGGGACCAGCTGGCCCGCGAATTCGGCCGGGAGTTCGAAGTTCGCGGAACGGGGCATTACCTGGTCTGCGCGGCCCGGGGGACGGCTGATCAGTACGCGGACATCTTCGAAAAGGTGTATCGCAGCTTTCACGGGTATTTTGCTTCGCGGGGATTCACGGTCGCTCAGCCGGAATTCCCACTCGTCGCTATCGTGTTCCCCGACCGGGCGGCTTTTGTCGCTTACTGCCGGCAGGATGGCGTGCAGGCGGGACCGGGCCTGCAGGGCTATTACCTCAATACCACCAACCGGGTGGCCCTGTACGATTCCAGGTCGGGTGCAGGGCAGACGTCGTCGCTGGAACCGCAGCCGCTGCTTCAGTCGCTCACAGCACCGGAAGACCTTGCTTCGGCATTTTCTCCTGCGTCAGCCGGCCCTCTGCTGCTGCCGGGGAGGGAGACGTCCGCCCGGAAGGGGCACTACAGTGCCTTCCGCCGTCCGTTTGTGGCGGCTCTGGCTACCGCGGGCGATCTGGAAGATACAATTGTGCACGAAACGACCCACCAGGTCGCCTTCAACACGGGAGTGCACTCGCGGACCGGCCGAAACCCGCTGTGGGTGGTAGAGGGGCTGGCGACGGTGTTCGAATCGCCCGGCGTGCGCGACTCGGCGGGAGGCCGGAGCAGTGCAGCGGGCCGAATCAATCGGTCGCGGTACCTGTGGTTCCGGAACTATGCCCGCCAGCGACGGAAACCCCGGTCGCTGGAATCGTTCATCGCCAGCGATCACATGCTTCGCACGGCCACACTCGATTTTTACAGCCAGGCATGGGCTCTGTCTTACTTTCTGATGGAAACCCGACCGGCAGCCTACAACCGCTATCTCAAAGTGCTGGCCGACCGCAACCCGCTCGCAGCCTACTCCCCGACGGAACGGCTGGACGATTTCCGGGAGGTCTTCGGCAGCAGCCTGGACCGGCTGGAAACGGAGATGCTCCGTTTTCTGGAACGGATCGACCCGTAGACCCGCGGGCCGCTGGTGAACTTCCCGGGACGCGACCAGGGGAACGCCCTGAGGGGTTTCCGCCACCTCTTTTTTCTCCCGGCGCTGGACAAAGGCCCGCGAAAGCAGTGGAGTGGCGTTTCACTGCGATCCGCCCAGAATGGGTACCCGTTCCTGCTGCCAGCTGAGACTGCGTGCCGCCATGTCGAATTCCGTCCCTGTTGATCGCCTCCGTTTTGCCCTGGATCCGAAGCGGCTGGTTTCCACCGCGGTCTCTCTGGTGGAAGTGCCCAGCCCCACGGGCAGTGCGGGCGATGTGTCCGACCGGCTGCAGTCGATTCTGGAAGCGGATGGCTTCACTGTGGAACGGCCGGCGGCCGGCTACGAGAAAGCCCCCGCGGTTGTCTGCCGTTTTGATTCCGGTGCTCCCGGTCCGGTGGTCCAGTTCAATGGTCACCTGGATACGGTTCACCTCCCGTTTGTGCCGCCGCGTGTCGATAACGGCAGACTGTACGGCAGCGGGGCCTCGGACATGAAGGGCGGGATTGCCGCCGCCGTCGAGGCACTGCGGATGCTGCGGGAGACCGGCCTGCTGACCGCCGGCAGTATTCTGCTGACCGGGCACGATCTGCATGAAGCCCCGTGGGGCGATGGCACACAGGTGGATGGCCTGATCGACGCGGGCCACGTGGGCGATGTGGTGCTGCTGCCGGAATACAACGCCGATATTCTGCCCGTCATCGGGCGGGGCCAGGCCGTGCTGCAGGCGACAATCACGCGGGCGGGTGAACCCGTGCATGAAGTGCTGGGCGGGATCGAGCAGCCGAACGTGATCAACGCGGGAGCGATGCTGATCAGCCGGCTGGCCGAGTGGGACCGGGAGGTTTCCGTCCGCACGCACCCGGTGGCCGGCCGCGAAAGTGTGTTTGTCGGCCATGCGACCGGCGGGCAGATGTTCAATCAGTCGCCGAACCGGTTCTTCATCGAAGGCACCCGCCGCTGGCTGCCCGGCAGCGATGTGGCAGCCACCCGGGCGCAGTACCTTGCCCTGTGCGAGGAAGTCGCCCGTGCCACCGGCACCACCGTCGAACCGGTGTTCCAGTTCGTTCGGGATTCGTTCCAGCTCGATCCGGAAGACCGGTTCGTCGCGGCCTTTCAGTGGGCCATCCGCACAGCGGGGGGAACCGACCTGCCCACTGGAGTGAAACCCTTCGTCGATGACGGGAACACGTTCTGCAGCCGGGCTGGCATTCCCGCCATCACACACGGCCCGCGGGCGACCGGAGCCCATACGGTGAACGAAGTCGTGCCGATTGCCGAACTGGAACGGGTGGCGGTGGTGTATGCCCTCACCGCGCTGTGCTATACCTCGCCCGAGGGCCCGGGCGAAACCGACCAGCCGCCCGCGGAATAGCCCTGCCGGGAATCAGACCAGGGCCAGCCTGTTCCTGGCTTCTGCGCGCAGCCAGCCAGTACCCGGGGCGGGCTGCGACCGTGGTGTGTCCCGGTTCAGGGAGCCGGCTTCTCCGATGTCCCTGCCGGTGCGGATGTTGCAGGCGCAGCTGGCGATGCGGCCTCACCCGCGGGCTGAGCCACCTGCTTCAGACGCTGCAGATATTCATTGGTGACGTCCCGCGGGACCACACCATCCGGCGGGACGAAGTAGAATTCGTCGTCATTCACCGGGGCATTCAGCACCACATCGAGAAAATCGAGAGTCACCATCGGCCGGGACCAGTCTTCGCCGGCGGGAGACTTGAGGTACATGATCCGCCGGGGGAACAGCGTCGCCTCGTCGAACCAGATCCGGACAGAATCCGGAATGTGTTCCGGCAGGGGGCGGTCTTCCTTGCCGCCTTTGAACCGCGAGAGAATGCTGTCTTTCCAGGCTCCTTCGATCAGCGTGAACGGTCGACCGTCGATTTCTTCCTTCCGCCAGCTGTTGAAGACCATCGAATCATCGAGAGCGGCCAGCAGGGCCGGCAGCCCGCCCAGCCCCAGTTCGGCCACCAGCACGTTCTGCTCCACCCGGCCATCGGCCGCACGCAGAATCTGGCGGACATCCCGCCGGGTAATACGGGACTGAACTCCGGCCTGATGGCGGGTCCACAGCACGCCACCATCGCAGACTTCCAGCAGTGAACCTTCCGTGCTGCCGATCTGAATCGAGAAATCCAGCCGCAGTTTCAGGTCGGCTCCCTGAATGTAGCTGCCTTCCGCCCGGAACCGCCGCCCGCCCAGTGAAACTGTTTCCCGCAGGCTCGTCTGAATCGACCGGCAGGCCAGAAGTTTCTCCCGGGCCGATTTGAGCGTTTTATTGGCCAGACGACGCTGCTGCCTTGTACTGTCGTCCTCCTTTTTCGCCGGGGCGGCTTGCTCCGCTTCCTCCTTCTCAGCTTTTTCCGGCTCTTCCCCGGCCGCAGCTGCGTCTTCAGGCAGGGCGGCAGCCGGCGGAACGGGCAGCGCATCGGGCACTTCCACGGGCGGAGGGGCTCCGTTGGCAATTGCTGCCGGACCCTCATCCGCCCGGGCGGCAGAAATAACCCCACGGTCTCCGGATGGGCTGTTCAGAACCCAAAGGGCTACCAGTGCGAGACTTACAGTCGCTGATAAGATAGAGAAGTTTTTCATCTTGTTCGGAAAAGGCCGATTCTTCCAAAGAAACGGACCGGTGCGGTCCGAAGAAAGAGTTGTTCGACAGCGCAACCGTCGCAACCGGTCCGATCTGACGGGAACTGGTACTGGTCTTCCGGATAGTCCGGAAGATGCCGCCGGCCCTGAAGGAGCAGAGCGATGCGACAGAACCGTCTGGAACGACTTACGTCTCCCGGACTGCCGCCGATGGCGGCATTCGGCCCGATTGGGCCCGTCACTGCGAATTGTAGTAGGAACCGCAGTGTACGGCGACGGCAATCAGTCCCGGTCAGCGGCAGGATCCGCGGCGTGACCCGGGAGGAACGGGCTGAATCTCCGGGTGACACGAGCAGCGGATCCCCGCGCAACACATGGAAGGGGTGAGGGGTCGCCATGAAGTATTACTGTCTGGGGCTGGGAGTGCTGGTCTTTGTCTGCGTAGGTTGTGTCAACCTGCCAGATGGCCAGCAGATTGTGAAGAAGGATACGTACCAGGCGCCACCGCCGAGCATGCAGAACCGTCCCGGACCAATGGTCGACGGGCCGGGACCGGGCGTGCTGGGCATGATGGGAGCGCCGAAACCGCAGCCGTTTGCCACCAAGACGACTCAGGTCCGATTCCTGAATCCGCTGGGCATGCACATCGGCTGGAAGACACCGCAGGGGTACGCGGTGAATCAGATTGTGGCACCGGGACGTTACAACTTTCACCAGGGTGCCACCTACCGTCTGAAGCTGACGAGCCTGCCCGGCCGCGATGGCCTGGTGCTGTATCCGACGCTGCAGGTTTACCCCTCTCACCCGACCACCGATCCGTACCTGGCTCACAACAGCGTACCCATCGAAGTGACGGAAGAGGATCTCGACCAGATCGAGAGCAACAACTTCGTGACCAAGGTGATTTACCTGCCGGAAGCGAAGTACCAGGAACTGGCCATTGCCGGTGTGGAAACTCTGGTCTCCACACGGCTTGATCCCGGCGTGGATCCGGTGGCTGAAGCTGATCGCCGTGGTACCATCATGGCGGTGCTGCGGGTTGGTAACATGGACCTGGAAATGCCCGGTCATGGTGGACAGCCGAACGACCTGCCTCCGGGCGGTGCGGCCGCTGCCGGTGGCCCGAATGGTGTTCGTCAGGTGAACTATCAGGTGGCCGACGGGTCGAACGGGCAGCATGTGCCGCCCATGCCCATTGCCATCAACGGACAGTCGGCTGCCTTCGGCCCCATGGGTCCGATGATTGCCGGCGTGGGCAGTGCTCCTGGTGGCCCGACTTACGGCGGACAGCCGTGGGGCATGCCGATTACTGCCACACCGATCGGGCTGCCCGGTCCTCCGCACCTTCCGTATGGCCGCCCGGCCAGCCTGAAGTCGCACACGATGATCAACGATACCGACATCGACGTGGGCCAGCCGGTGGATCACTTTGTGGCCCGTGTGAAGCACAACCCGGGTATCCGCATGCCGCACCCCGTGCGGGAAGTGGAATACACCGAGACCCACCCGAACTTCTCACCCGGCGAGGTTTCCATCCCCGCCTGGGCGAAGCCGGCCGAGCCACCGCAGCAGGGCCCTTATGGTCCCGGTGGATTTGCTCCGGGTGGTTTTGGTCCCGGTCCGGGCGGGTTTCCTGGTGGCGGGTATCCCGTTGCTCCCCAGGGAGCCATCACTCAGCCGCAGCAGTAATCTGAGTTCGTGGTGTGCGGCACCTCGCCCCGCACCACAGCTCCTCTGCTGCAGGCCCCTTCCAGCAGCCGTTGCGTCCCGTCTCCGATCGACTCCGCCGGAGACGGGACCGGGCCTGCTGTGCCTGATCAACCGACGTCGAAGCCAGATTCACTCTGGCTGTGGAGTCCACCTCCTTCCGGTTCGCCCGGAAGGCCCCCGCGGCCCGTTCCTCCTGCCCGCCGGGTCAGCGAACGATCGTGGTGGCAGCCGAGGTTCTGTTCTCATTTGCTGATTCGCTTGCGGGGCAATCCTGCCCGCTCAGGTTTCCCTTCTCTTGAGGAATGAGGTCTGCTGTGCCCCCGTTCCGACCGAATTTCAGACTGT
The DNA here is from genome assembly GCA_020426545.1 of Planctomycetaceae bacterium. Taxonomy (GTDB): domain Bacteria; phylum Planctomycetota; class Planctomycetia; order Planctomycetales; family Planctomycetaceae; genus JAGQPV01. Next base: position 1,254 of record JAGQPV010000277.1, on the reverse strand, counting down.
CTGCAGCGGGTTCGCTGCTGATGGCCGGTCTGGCTGCCCTGCTGCTCAACACGACGGTTGCCCGGGCGCAGGCTGTTCCCGCACTTCGCTCCCAGCCACAGCCGGCGAGCGGTGTGTATCAGCCGCTCGACCAGCGGTCTCCCGTGGGAATGACGGCCGACTGGTCTGTCCGCACGGGCCGGGTCCAGCCGGGATTCCTCCAGCCGATACGCGTGCTGCTGCCCGGAGAAGGTGGCCTCGTTCGGTTTTACGCGGGGAACTTTCCGCAGCCGATCGATGTGCCCGCTCCCGCGAATGCCGCCATCGGAGCCGGCAGAACCTACCGGATCCGCATCAGCCGCATGCCCGCCTGGCCGGGAATCGAGCTGTATCCCACAATTGAAATGATTGACCACCTGAACGCGCCGCACGGGCTGTCCGGTCGCTTTCCGGTGCCGATTGAACTGACGGAAGAAGAAATCGATGCCGCCATCGACGGTCAGCTGGTGACCAAGGTGATCTATCTGGAGAACCCGCAGCTGGCAACTCCTTACGAACTGCCTTCACCACTGCCCGTACTGACGCTGCACAACGATCAGAATCTGCTGCAGGAAGCCGACCGGGTCGGCAGGCCACTGGCCATCATCCGCCTGGGAGGACGGCTGCCCGATGTCCACGGAGCCGATCCCCGCTTCTTTGGTGGTGGCGGGCCGGTTGTATTTCCCGAGAAATCCAATGCTCCTCCGCCAGCTGTCGAGGGGCAGGCCGCTGAATCTCCCCGGGCCGGCAAGCCGGGTGTGTACCGCCTGGGCGGATCGAAACCGCAGCAGCGAGACACGGCTGCTCTCCGGCGGACAGACCGCCGCTGACCTGCCGTCACGACAGAAGACAATCCTCCATTTCAAGCTCTGTACGAGCATGAGGCAGATATGAGCCGTCCCAACCCTGCGAGCAGTCGAACATCTGCCCTCCGCGCCGTGCGGCTGCAGCGCTGCCTCAGAGCCGTCGCCGGTCTGCTGACAGTCAGCCTGTGCTCATGTGTTTCGTCCACAGTGCAGTCCGGGCTGGCCACCACAGGGAACGATCCGTTTCAGCAGATGGCCGCCGCGCAGCCGGAAACGCCTGCACCAGCCGCGCCCGCGCAGGCTGCAGGCCAGCCGGCCTCCTCGGGGTCTCTGCTCGCTCGACCAGCTCAGTCGGGATATGGAGCCCCGCAGGTTCCGCAGCCGGCGATGTACGGTGCCGTCCAGCAGGTGGCCTGGCAGCAGCCGGCAG
>JAGQPV010000276.1 GCA_020426545.1 Planctomycetaceae bacterium | reverse complement strand
AGTCTGCCGGCGTTTCTACACAACTTCATGGGTTCCCGGCAGCAGGTGCAGGTGGCCGATGTAGAAGCCGCCCTTGAGCCGCTGGTGCAGCGGGCCGTGTGGGAGTTTGTGGGGCAGCTTTCCATTGAGGACCTTGTGCAGGAGGGCATTGCCCGCCGCATGGCCGACCAGGTGGATACCAGCCTGCAGGCAGCCTTTTCGCGATACGGGCTGAACTTCGTCGATATTCAGATTGTCGAAGCGCGGCACGAGAAATTCGACGAACTGCAGCAGAAGACCGGCGAGGCCTGGCTGATTCGCCGCGGCATCGAACAGCAGGCCGCGCTCGATGAGGTGTACTCCGAGCAGGAGCGGATGCGGCTGTACCAGCAGGAACGCGAACACGAACTGCGGGTGCTCGCAGCTCAGGTCGAAACGGATGCGCTGCGCAAGCGGCTGTCGGCCCGGCTCGACCGGATTGACGTCCAGAATCAGATTCGTGAGACGTTGAATTCTGAAAAGCTGGCCCGGCTGGAAAGTCGCGAACAGCTCAAGAATGAGCTGCTGGAACTCGACCGCAAACGTCTGCTGCGGAAGGAAGAGCTGGACGAGCTGGTGGAAGGTTTCAAGCAGCGAAAGGAAGACCGCGGCACGGCCCGGGAAGCTGTGGTCGCAATTGCCAGTCTGCAGCGCGGGCGGGAACTGGAAGAGCTGCGGGAAGAGATAGACCATGCCAGCCGGCTGAAAGCGGTGGAGCACGAGATTGCCCTGGCAAAAACGTGCGCCACTCGCGACAACGAAGCCTGGCAGCGGGAACTGGAACGGGAAGCCGCCGAGGCCGAACACCGCCGCACCGAGCGACGGAAGAAGCTGGAAGAGCAGTGGCAGCTGGTCGGCGAGCGGAATGAGCACCGCCGGCTGGAGGACTGGCAGGACGTGGTGCATCAGCAGCGGGTGCAGCAGACGGAGAATGAACTGGAAGTAGCCCGGGCCGAAACCGCCCGCCGAGTGGCCCTGCTGGAACGGGAGACCAGCCGGCAGAGTTCCGACGATCAGATGGATCGCATGGCCCGCCTGCAGGAACTGAATGCGGCCCGCGACCGGCAGCTGGCGGAGCTGGCCGAACGCCGGGCCGATGGGGAAAGTACCCGCGAGCTGCGGAAGCTGGAAATCATGGGTGGCATGAATGCCAAAGCGCTGATTGCCACGGCGAACGTGGACAATGCCGCCCTGCTGGCCAGTGTGGAGCAGCAGGAGGCCAAATCGGCCGCGGACACTGACAGACAGCAGCTGTACGAACGGCTGACCGAAGCAGAGCGGGCCAAAGCCGATGCGATTGCCGCCACCTTTCGGGAAGCGATGCAGTTTCAGCAGCAGACGGTGGATCAGGTGATTCAATCGGGTCGGAATGGCAATCCCGGGTCTGGGGCAGCTGCACCACCCCCGCCTGCCGTGGAAACCCGGTGGTGGGTTTCCGAAGGTGGCCAGCCGACTGGTCCCTTTTCTCTGGCGGAGCTGCAGAGCCAGGCCGCCAGTGGTCGGCTGACATCGAGCACATGGCTGTGTGCAGCTGGCGAGAATGCCTGGCGAACCGCTGCCGAGGCCGTGCCGCAGGTTCTGCAGCACACTCCGCCGCCACCATTCTCAGCTGGTCAGCCCGCAGGCTGAGCAGGTGATTCCAGCTGCGTCAGCGGGTGGAACCGGTCTTTAAGGCCGATGTGCGGAACCGGCAGGGATTCGGCACGGGGCAGGTTGCAATACACGGCAGGTTGCGACACGGTTACAGGATTGGCGCCCTTACGCGGTTGGCTCTGTCAGCATGCATCAGGGGCCCTGGCGAGCAACGGCCACGGGTGATCGATAAGGGTGCGGCGCGGTCGGTATGGAGTGGAAGCCGGCAACCGAGCGGGAATACGAGCCAGACGGGCGGCCGTGCGATATGATGTTCGCACCGCGTGGCCTGGCCTGAGCCGCTGGCGGTCTGAGGCCCGTGAGATCAATCGGACAAGATGGCAGGAGCGACAGAGGTGAACTGGATTGAGCCGGTGGTGAATCAGATCCGCGGGCAGCTGAACGGCAACGAGTCGAGCGAGGAGATCGCCCGACTGCTGCTGGTCGCCGGCATTCCCGCGGAGCTGCAGGCGCCGCTGCTGGAGCAGCTGGTCCCGGCTTCGACGTCACCTTCCGAAACATCTGCTGTAGAAACCGCATTCTCCGGCCAGCCTGCTCCGCCGACGAACCCTCCACCTCCTGCGGAACCGTCAACGGAGCCACCTGCCGCAGCGGTGCCAGAATTCACACCGCCACCTCCGACTGCCGTTCCCCCCACGGCAGCGCCTCCCGGGAGTGCAATCCCCGCATCTTCCCCCCCGCCGGCAGCAGCGCCGCCGGCAACAGCCCCACTGCCACCGCACGATCCCCCTTCCGTGCTGGCCTCGGTGGCCGTGGAGCCTTCCGCCCGGGAAGAAGGCGGGGCAGCAGGGCACTCGGAACCGGCACGCACGACAGGTTCCGCAAGATCAGCTGAGACCACCACGACGACGCGGGATCCCGCAGGAGGACAGCTGCCGCGACTGCTGGTGGACTGGGGAACGCCGCCCAAAGTAGGCCATGTGGTGCGACCCCGGTTCATGCTGCTGTGCCCGGGGCCCTGGAACCGGGAACCACGGGTGCACGTGCAGGTCGATCCACACCTCGACAGTCATCTGGATGGAGATTTCGCCCCGATTGCCCCCCGCGGGGACGGGCTGTGGGAATTTCACGCTCCCTTCGGCATGACGACAGCCGGGAGCGACTGCCGCCCAGGGCAGTACCTGCTGCACGTGCGGATTGCGTTCGATGGCCTGGAGATGGCGGACCTGTCCCGGTTCTTCACCTGCACCATTCGGCTCGACGTGGCCAGTTCCAGTCAGGCGGAGCGGACGCTGGAAATCGACGGGGACGGCCAGTCGATCATCAACCTGCACGGACACGATCTGCAGAGCTTTGGCCGGGTGGTGCTCCGCGGCGGTGACGCGGGGATTCTGAATCTGCAGAGCGGGCTGGAGAGCGGCTCCGCTCCCGAGAAACCGTCGGACTCGCTGACGCACGAATACCAGCTGAGTATCGACCAGCAGCGGGAATCGCGGGTGATTCGGGCGCTGAACCGTACTCATCGGGAGCCGCTCGACCGGGCTGCCTTTGTGCTGCAGGACGGCAGGCAAATTCTTCTGCTGCCTCGGCGGAGGGTGACCATTGGCCGGCAGCGGACCAGCGATGTGGTCGTTCGCTGTCTGCCGCGAAGCCGTGAGAACGACAGCATTTCACGGAAGATTTCACGGACTCATCTGACAGTGCGGCTGGAAGAGAACGGACTGCAGCTGGCGGATACGTCGTCTACGGGCGTCTGTCTCGACAGCGAACTGCTCGATGGCGAACGCATTCTTCCACTGGATGAAGGGCGCGACCCGCTGGAGGTGGAGTTCGGCGGCCGTCAGCCGGTTCCCCAGATTCTGTTTGCCTGGCGACTGCAGCTGTTCGGCAATGAACGGCTGGCCGGCGATGCGGGCGATGATAAGCTGCGCTGGAATGCCGTGGGAGAGCAGCCTTCCCGCCTGTGGCAGCTGAGCACAGCCAGCGGCATCGATGCTGCCCGTCTCAAGCGGGCCAGTAATCTGGCCGGACGGGAAGACTACGTCATGCTGTATCGGCAGGCGTGCATCGGTTCCTCTCCCGACCGCTGCCCGGTCACGATTCCCGGTGCCGACGTACCTCCGGTGGCAGCGCGACTGCTGTATATGGGCCGCACTTTCTGGGTGGAGAACCTCGGCGGACCGCACTCGCTCAAGGTCGATGGTGCCGACCTGCCACCACAGCGGATTGCGCCGCTGACACCCGGCAGCCAGCTGCAGATCGGCTCGACCGTGCTGGAATTCCGTCGGGCGGCCCAGCTGCTGCTGGAAGAGCCGAGCGATTCTCTCGGCCTGACCGATGCCTGAAACATGAGCGGCTGTCGGGGGAGCTGGCAGCGCCAGGCTGACCATGCCGGGAACCGGGCATCGAGCGGATCGCTCTGCACATTACACAAGACCAGCCGCGCGCCGTGCCGGCCGCAGTGCACTGCGAGCGACTGCCGTCACCCGATTCGCCGCAGCTGACCCGGGAATCCGGAACAGTCAGACAGAGCCGGTTGCGGCGGGAAGGCCACAGGCCAGGGGAGGTGGTTCCTCCTGCGGGGGAACCCGGCCGGGAAGATCTTCCCGGTACCAGCGGTCGAACGCAGCCTGCCAGTCATCGGGATCCTTGCAGGCAATAAATGCCTTGCGGACTTCCTCGGACTGCGGATGCAGCTGGGCATACTGAATGCCGTTTTTCCGCAGCATGCGGCTGCTGCGCACCGGGCCGTAACATTCTTCCGCCAGCCGGAAATGTTCCGCAATGACTTCCCGCTGGGCGTGAACCGAGGGAGGCGGAGGCAGTGGCTGACCGGCCAGCAGCGCCCGCGCTTCGCTGAAGATCCACGGATTTCCGATTGCACCCCGGGCGACGGTCACGCCATCGACTCCGGTGTACCGCAGCATGTCGATACAGGCCTGCGCGGTGAACAGGTCTCCGCTGCCGAGTATCGTGCGGGGACCGGCGTGCTGTTTCAGCTCGCGCAGAAAGTCCCAGTTGCTGGGCCCGTTGTATCGCTGTTCGACGGTGCGGCCATGTACGGTTATCGCTGCCACGCCACGGTCGAAGGCACCATCGAAAATCTCGAAGAACCGGTCGCGGCTTTCGTCGGAATCGTCGATCCCCCGCCGCATTTTGACGGAGACAGGGATTTCATCGGGCACGGCGTCACGGACGCGGGACACGATTTCGAGAGCGATTTCCGGCTGGCTCAGGTGAAAGCCGCCCCGGCAGCGGCCCAGCACCTTTTTCACGGGACAGCCGAAGTTGATGTCAATCACATCGAACCCGGATTCCACCAGCCGCAACGAAGCCGGCCCGAACATCTGGGGATCGGAGCCCATCAGCTGGCCACCGACCGGGTGCTCTTCCTCGGCAATTTTCAGCGAACGACGTCCCCGGTTACGGGTTTCGACAATCACCTTGTCCAGCATGACTTCGCACAGGGCGTAGGGTGCCCCCAGTCTGCGGGAAATGACCCGCATGGGCAGGTCGCTGTACCCGCTGAGCGCAGCCTGGACCACAGGGGAATCGAGCTGGACCGGACCAATCGACAGCGGACGGATTTCCGCGGCCGACGGCGTGGAGACTTCAGGAGTGATCGACATGGGCTGATTGTGCGAAGCCGGGGGCGGGCAGGTCAAGCCGGGACAGGATTCCACTGGCGGACAGATCAGCCGGGCTGAATTTCCACCGGAGCCGCCAGAGCGGGATCTCCGGCAACCACCGGGTTCACCAGCGGCGCGCTGAAACCGGGGGACTCGATGCGGACCACGTCGCCGTCGGCAAACTTCCAGCTGCGGGTGCTGAAGCTCAGCTGGCTGGTGCCGAAGAAATGCAGATGCACATCGCCGGGCTGCCGATGCTGCGGATACTTGAAGTGGTGGTCCTCGCAGTTGGCGAGGGAGTGGCTCATGAACTGCTGACCGGTCTTCAGGGGACCGCTGTCGTATACGGTGGCTCCCTCCCGCTCGACAACGCACCGCAGTTCGAGCGAATCGAACTCGAAACCGGTAATCAGCTCCGGGCCGACGGCACAGGTGCGGAGTTTGGAAGGTGCGAGGTACAGATAGTTGATGCGTTCGGTGGCATGGTCCGACCATTCATTGCCGAGGGCGTACCCCAGCCTGCGGGGCTGACCGGCAAAATCGATGAGGTAGCAGCCGACCAGTTCCGGTTCCTCGCCGCCATCGAGAGCAAAGGCCGGCAGTTCGAGGGGGCTGTTCGGTCCCCGCAGGATCTCTCCGTTGCCTTTGTAGAACCACTCGGGAGACGCTCCTCGCTGGCCGGGTGCGGGACGTCCGCCCTCCAGACCAATCTGAAACATTCGGGCCGAATCGGTTTCCGGCTCGGACCGGGGCGTCTCGTCTTCAGCGGCGGCACCTCCGTGCATTTCATTGCGGGACTGCATGCTGCCGGTGTGCGTCAACCCGGTGCCGGTCACGAGCACCCGGTGCGGATCGGGATCATCGACTGGTGGTTGCAGGAAGGGCTGGCCTGCTCCCGGCCGGGCGCCCAGCAGTTCACCGTAGTTCCATTCGGTGGCAGCCTGGCCGGCAGCCAGTTCGCTCAGCAGTTCCGCCAGCAGACAGTTCTCGCGGTGCGCGGTACGGGCTGCTTCCACCACATGCGTCAGTTCCGGCCGAACCGAGGTAATGTCTCGCACGACCTCTCCCTGCACGACGCCGACGCGGCGGCCGCTGCCGGGAATTTCAAACTGAACGATCCTCAGTGCTGGCCCGAGATCGGCTGCTGGCCGGGAATTCATACGTCTGCCCTGATCGGACCGCAGTCGCTCTGACGGCGGTCGCAGTTCTGTGCTGGAGAAAAGGAGTGGCGGGAAGCCCTCCTGCTGTCTGGTCATCCGGAAGCGCATCCCGGCGGAAAAGGCCAGGAATGCGGGAGCAAAGTCGTTGTGATTCAGTCGCGAAAGGGCTGCGGGGCGGTGGCGTCCCAGCTGTCGAGTTCATCGAGCGGCCACATGGGCCGGGGCACCTGCTGCCAGTTGAAGTCCTTCAGATTCGACTGGGTCATCCCGGCGGTGTCGCAGCGAATCATTTCTGTCCGCCAGGGGGCGAAGAACTGGAAGTTGCTGGCCGTTTTCACCACCACGGCCAATGCTTCGCTGACTTCCAGGCCGAGATGCCGATACAGCACGGGATGATTGATGGCGAAGGCCGGCCGACTGAGCAGGGCGACTTTCACCATGCCCGTATCGATCAGCGCTGTCTGACTGAGATTGCACTCGCCCCGTTCCTCAATCAGAAACTGCATACTTTCCGACAGTGCGGCCACGGTACCTGTCAGCCGCACGGGGGTGCTGAATACGGAATCGCGTCTGGCGCCGACTTCCAGATCGAACCGGCTGCCGATTCCCGCCGTTCGCGCTGCCTGCACAGCTTCCGGATCGATCAGCGGTACCAGCACGGGAGCGCTGAAGGAATCCTTCACTGCCAGCAGTTCCCGCAGGAGAATGGTGCTGTCTCCGGGTGCTCCGCCATACACGGAATCTCCCGTGTCGGACAGAATGACCAGACCGGAATCGAGGTGGGCGATATGCCGGGCGGCCTCAGCCGGGGCGACACGTTCCGATTTCCAGAATGCTTCGCGGTGCTCCCAGGCAAAGGCTGCGGCTTCCGCCGCCACCTGCTCGGCCAACTCCTGATCGCCCGCGGTATAGGCGGTAATCGTCCAGCCACCTTCCAGCACATCCAGCCAGGGCTGCATCGGGCAGGCCGAGACGCTCAGCACTCCGGGACGCTGCTCCAGAGCCCGACAGAGATCAAACCATTCCTTCATGGGTCCGTGCGAAGTCAGGAACTGGTCCTGCGGCGTGATCATCGGGATTTTTCGCCACGCAGCGGCCACCTGAAACTCGCCCGCCAGCAGACGGAACAGCAGCCGGGAGGCCACTTCGCCCGTGTGGGGCAGGTCGTGGGGCTGCGTCTGATGGCCCA
>JAGQPV010000275.1 GCA_020426545.1 Planctomycetaceae bacterium | reverse complement strand
GGGCAGCCTGCCGGTCTGGTGTCCGTGCAGCGGGAAGCGGCCGTAGTCCCGCACGATCTACTGGATGAAATCGACCGGACCATCAGCGAACTGTGCCCGCAGGGCGTGGCTGGGTCCGGCGGGCCATGGCGGGACCGTACCACGCGACTGCTCGACCGCTGTCGGCAGGCGGGGCTGATCTGGCCGGCGGAACTGATAACCGACGTGCTGCATGCGATTGAACGGTATCAGGAACACGATGCCCGTTTTGACCCCGCCGAGGTGGTGCAGTGGCTGGGAGAACTGGCCATTCGCAGTGCGGCCATCCGCCACGATACGGGAGCGGTGCCCCAGCTGCTGATTCGCGGATCCGCCTCGGACACTCCCACGGAGATTCGTTCGGCCCGGTTTATCGGCCTCGGCTGTGGTGTGCACTGCGGCCCGGGCAGTGTGCGGCTGACGGCCTTTCATCAGAATGTCGATTCGGGAAACGTGGTCGCCATTCACCGGGACTTTGCCGATCCCCCGGCCGACAGCGGCGAGGAGCCGCGTGAGTTTCATCTGCTGGCCCGCACGACCGTCAGCCGGGGAGTCTCGTTTGCCGCCCTGGCAGCAGGACAGATGCTGCTGAAATCCGGCAGGCGAACTCCCGGCCACCGCCTGACTCTGCCGCGGGGCCACTTTGGCGTGAATCCTCAGTCGTTCCACTGGGAAAAACTGCGGGCCCCGGTGCTGGCGGAGGGAGTAGCGGAAATCGCTTCCCGGCTGGAGACGCTGCCTCCCAGCTCGCTGCGGCCGCGCCGGATTGCCGAAGACCTGCATGTCTGTCCGCTGCAGCAGGTGGAGTCCATCGAGTTTGATGCGGCGGCCCAGCGGCTGGTGGCCCGGGCGCGGGATCCCCGCGGGGACGCCCTGACCATCGTCCATCCGTACAACACGCGCGGGCAGCAGGGATTCGAATCGCTGGCGGCCACTCTCGAACGGCACGGGGCGGACATCCGGTTCGTTGCCGGTCATGTGCGGCAGGGACCGTATGGCTTTGAGATGCATCCGCTGTGCGTGGCATAAGAGGTCAGCGGCAGCCGCATCGCGGTGCACCCGTGGATCGACCAGTGGGACGGGCCGCTGGCCGACTTCGCCGGTGGCCGGGGCGAAGCTTCCAGTTCACCCGCCGATCAGATTCACCGCGAGCAGGTCCGCCTGCTGTCCGATTTGTGTGTGATCGGGCTGCGTGGTCTGCGGGGGGACGCCGCGGCTGCCTGGCGGGAGCTGGCTCAGCAGGCCGGAGCCGTGGGGTTTGTGCAGCTGACAGCAGCCATCGGGCAGTTCGCCGAGTCACTCGCCCGCCGGGCCGAAGTCAGCCGGTGGGACGTGAATGAAGCCGCCGCCCAGGCGACCGATCTGCTGGTTCTCTCGCGAATGACCCAGGACCTGCAGGGTTCCGACCCTTCCTGAGGGTTGGTGCCAGGCATGCTGACGGGCTGCGCTGGCGGCTGCTGTCGCGGAGTGTTCGCAGTTCATTCCGCTGCGGCATCCGTCTCGACGTCCTCGGTCCGCTGAAGAACCACCTGCTGCTGCATGTCTCCCGTGCGGATGCGGTTGTCGTGCACCCGCCCGCCGTCCACGCCATTCAGCAGAATCCCCCGTCCGCCGACACGGACCAGGTTGCCGCTGATCAGAACATCTCGACTGGGCGCGGGGTTATAGCGGGACGTTCCCCAGACATACAGGCCTCCGGCTTCGGCGTGACTGCTCGAAACAATATTGTCCTTCAGAATCAGGCCGTCCGCGAAGCCCAGCTGCACGACGAAGCCGGCGGCATCGTGACCGCGAATGACATTGCCCTGCACCAGAAAATTTGAGTTCCCGTTTCCCACCAGCCGCCCGTTGATCACGTTGTCCTGAATGGTGATCCCGTCGACTCCGCCGGCCAGGATCGAGTGGCGGCAGCGGTTGCCGGAAATGATGACGTTCTTCAGCCCGCGGGCATGCTCCACATGAATCGTCGAACCGCCCGGCTGCACCTCGCCTGCGAGATCCTGGCAGCCAGTCACCAGGTAATCCCGCGCGCCATTGCCTCCAGCCATCTGGATGCCCTGCCGGACAAAGTTCCGCAGGGCCACGTCCCGCACTGTAATGTGACGGCAGCCCAGACTCAGGCCGACTCCGTCGCCGCTGAAATTTTCAATCAGGCAGTCACGGATCGTAATATTCTCGATGACGCCTTTCTCGCTGTGCAGAAAGATGCCGTGGTTGTGCTCGGGCGTTTTGCCCGGTTCGTAACTCCGGAAGGTATTGCTGCCGTCGAGGTGCAGATCCCGCACGACCACATTGCGGCAGCCGTCCGCTCCGTTGCCCAGCATTCGCCAGAAATTCGTCTGGTTTACCGCCGGGTCGAACTTCAGGATCGAAGCCGTCCCTTCTCCGCTCAAAGTGGTGTTCGACGGCAGTTCCAGAATCGGGCTTTCGGAACCCTGCCGGGAGACAAGCCACACGCCCGCTGGGACATGGACCGTTCCGCCACCGGCCGCGCCGCAGGCCTGCAGCGCCTTGCTGATGGCGGCGGTGTCGTCCGTCTGGTCGCCGGCTGTCGCACCGTAATCTTCGATGTTGAACCGGGCTGCCTGCACGGTGCCCGAGACGACAGACATCATCAGACAGAACAGCACCACAGCAGGAAAACGCATGGTCGATACCTCTCGAAGGTCAGGGGATCAGGCGGCCTGTTTGCCGGTGTGCGGGCTGCTCTACTCATCGCCCGTCACAAAGGCTTCGGCGGCTGCAAACCGCCGGCGGGTGTTCAATTCTTCAAGATGCCGCTGTGTCTGCTCTCGAAACCAGACGAAGTTAATCCCGTGGAGCCGGGAGTCCCGCCCTGCCACGGCATCGAGATTGTCCCACAGAGCGATTCGTTCCAGAGAGGCTGCGGCCAGGGTTTCCAGTTCGACCACGCGGCTCAGGGGCGAATAGCTCAACAGAGAATCATTCAGCTTGAAGCGGCCCAGCTTCTCCGCAATCCAGGCGGCACTCTGCTTCGCCCTGCCCTCCAGGCCTTCCGTCCCGCCGATCCGCAACAGCACATCCCGGGCGATGGACTGCTGAGCCTTGATCTCGTTCTCCAGCTGCCGCAGGAATTTTCCCAGCGGTGTCTGCTGGTTGCTCCTCCAGCAGCGGCCGGCGAGTTCGACTTCGCCCACCATCAGCGCCAGGTGATCGGTCAGGTAGATCTCCAGCCGTCGGTCATTCATCGTGGTCTCGGCATGATCGGTGGTCGGATTTCTCCGCGGTTTTCCCGGCAGCCAGCCCTGCCAGCAGGTGGTGACACGGCGGCCGGAGCGGCGCGCGGCGGCATGACAAACCTCAGGGCTGCGGTTCGCCGGACTTATTTTCCAGTATCTGTTCGATCGACTCGGCCACCCGCTGGCCCAGAAATTCATAGCCTGCGGCGTTGAAGTGCACGTCATTCGGGTTCTGCAGTTTCGCCAGATGGGGTGTGATCGCGGTAAAGAGATCGTCCGTGGCGATCCCGTGCTTCGCCATGAGCCTGGCCGCTGCTTCGTTCCGCTCAACGATGGAAGCGGCTGTCTGTTTCTTCTCGGGGTCGTCCGGAATGGGCGTCGTACTGGCCCAGACCAGCGTGGCTCCCGTCTTCTGCAGTCGTTCGATCAGCTGCTCCAGCCGCTGACTGTAGACGTCGAGCGGCGTGTAGCGGTCGTGGATGCCGAAATTGAAGTGGATCACATCCCACTGGCCGTCACCGAGCCAGACGTCAATTTTTTTCAGGCCCAAAGCCGTGGGGCCGCAGTTGGCCGGAGCCCGGTGAACGTTCGCCCTGCCGGCCAGAGCCTTCCGTGTATTGAGTGTGTAGCCGCGGGAGACGGAGTCTCCAATCAGCAGCACCCGGGGGAGCCGGGAATCATCCCGAACAAAGTCCCAGGCGTTGGACTGCCCCGCCACCTTCTGCCGCTTGTGAATCGGCAGGTAGAAACTGCCGAGGTTTTCCTGCAGGACCTGTTCCCAGGCCTGTTCTGCAGGTGGGAGGCCCTCTACCAGAGCCATGTACTTTTCGTGGGTCTGTTTTTCGGCAGCCGCCTTCTTTTCTGCCGCCTCAGCAGCATTCGTTGGCTCCCCCTGTGCGGGAGGAGCAGCAGCCAGTTGGATGATCGGGAAGCCGGACAGCAGCAGGAATGAAAACAGAAGGGCCGACGGATTCATGAATCTGATTTCCTCTGGCTTTCTGGAACAGTGGATCGCCCGGGCCAGCCTCCCTGCCCCGCCGGTCATGTCACCGATTCAGGGGAAACGAATGCCGGGCAGAAATGGTGCTGGCTGCGACTGCTCTTTCACCGCAGTACATCGCCCAGCAGGCGGTAGGCAGCTTTCCTCATGGCCTCGGGAAAGTCGTGGCCCCCCTCAGGGTGCTCGACCTTCAGTCGTTCCGGGTGACCATACAGCCGGTAGATGTCGCCCGCGGCCCGCGCGACCCGGTCGACACTGGCTGCCTGAAAGTTGCGATCATCCTGCGGGGCGACGATCAGCACGTGCCGTGGGGCCAGTGCTCCGATCAGTTCGTGGAAATCGAAGGGGATATCTTCCAGACGTCCCTGGTAGTCCGCCAGACGCGGCATGTAGAGTTTCTGTGTCCATCCCCTGCCGGGTGCCCATCGTTTCTCGTCGCCACCATAGTAATCGAGGTACGAGTCCAGCCCGCAACTGGAAACGACCACCTGGATTCGATCGTCGAACACACTGGTGTAGACGGCATTGTGCCCGCCCAGGGAATGACCGATGGCACCGAATCCGCCCGGTTTCACATACGGCAGTGATTCGAGCAGATCGAGCCCGCGGATATTGTCCCACACCGCTTTCAGCGTGCCGCTGTCCCAGCCCAGCTGATCGAGATCGGGCTGATAACCGGCCAGCAGTGGATAGTTGGGCGCCAGCGCCACAAACCCCCGTTCGGCCAGTTCGCGGGCATACTGCCGGTTGGGCCGGTCGCCAATTCCCACCACCACCCCGTGCCCCACGACATTGTCAGTCCCGTGCAGGCAGAGGACTGCCGGCACCTGCTGCGTGGGATCACCCAGCTGTTTCTTTGGCACCAGCAGGTACGCCGGCACGCGGGAACCTGGTTCAGAGGAATAGGTCACCAGCCGCCGCACGTAGGTGCCGCAGTCGATTTCTTCAAGGACTTTCATGTCCAGCGGGCACCGCTTTTCTTTTCCAGGCAGCGGTCCCATCACGGCCTGCATGCCAGCCAGGATTTCCCGACGACGATTCTGCCAGTCGTCGAGCGATTCCACCGGCTGAGATTGTCCCTTCGCATTGCGGTATACCAGCAGGTTTTCCCGCGGCAGGCGGGGTTTCGCGATTCCGGGTGCACCGGGTTCCGTCTGCTCCCCAGCGACAACGCAGCCGGGCAGGCAGTCTCTGCCGGCGAGCAGCACAATGATCAGCAGCAGCAGTTTACGCATCGTTGGCTGTCATCCTCCTGTCAGTTCGGTTACCGCGGTTCGGCCTCAATCCAGCTGTTCAGGAATCTGTTATCGGAACGCCGTGTCCATCGCACAGGATACCAGCCTGCATCAGCCAGCCGAACTCTCCCGGCAAAATGCTGCTGTCGGGAGATGACGCTGCATCCGGAATGAGCTGGCAACCTGAAGAGTTTCAGGCAGCACACAACAGGCCGCATCGGTTGCGCGGCGAGGGCCACATATGGACCTGGGCTGATTCGACTGGTACACTCGTACGGTACCGTTCCCACAGCTGCTCTACTCATTTCACCTGACAGAATTGTGGACCCGCGAACATGCTTTCGTTCGACTTCAGTCCCTGCCAGATGAATCGTCGTGCGATGCTGACGGTCGGCGGGCTCGGCCTGGGCGGTTTCTCACTGGCCCAGCTGCTGGCAGCACAGGCCCGGGCGGGCACCGGAGACAAACCGGTCACCACCGGAAAATCGGTGATCTTTCTGCTGCAGCACGGCGGGCCCACGCAGTTCGAAACATACGACCCGAAGCTGGATGTTTCGAGCGACATTCGGACAGTCGGCGGTGTCACGAACACCTCCATTCCCGGTGTGTCCTTCGGTTCGTCTCTGGCGAAAACCGCCCGTTACGCTCACCGGCTCGCGGTGGTTCGGTCCTATACGACGGGCAGTGCTTCTCACAGTAATCGTCCGCTGATCAGCGAAGCCACACGGAAGGCGAACCTCGGCTCGCTGTATTCCGTACTGGCTGGAGCCAATGATCCGCAGACCGGCATGCCGTCCAACGTCACGCTGTTCCCCAACGCCGTCGAGCCGGATGACCTCGGACCGGATGAGCGGTTCGGCAGGTTCAGCGCAACCGGTGAGTTCAGCAGTGCCTACGCACCGTTCGCTCCGGGTGGCGGGTCGACGCTGCAGGAAAATATGAAGCTCACGCTGCCTCGCCGCCGGTTCGACAATCGCCGCGAGCTGCTGACCGCGCTCGACCGTCTGCGAATTCAACTGGACAGCAGCGGCGCACTCGATGGCGTCGATACGTATCGGCGGCAGGCGTTTGAGATGGTGTTGCGGGGTGTGGCCGATTCCTTCGACCTGTCAAAGGAGGATCCCCGCACGATTGCCCGATACGACACGCGGGAACACATTCACGACACGCGTTATACAGACAAGACCAATGGCCGGCAGGGACGGAAGTGGTACCAGACCAACGCCCGCACGCTGGGTCGCCTGCTGCTGCTGGCCCGCCGATTATGTGAAGCCGGCTGCGGATTCGTCACCGTCACCACCCGCTTTGTATGGGACATGCACGCCGACACGAACAATCTGGGGATCGAACGCGGGAAGGAAGCCGTGATCGCCCCTTACGATCACGCCGTCTCGGCCTTTATCGAAGACTGTGAAGAACGGGGACTGAGCGAAAAGATTCTGCTCGTTTCGGCCGGAGAAATGGGCCGCACTCCGAAGATCAACAACCGCGGCGGCCGCGATCACTGGGCGCGGCTGGCCCCATTGATGCTGTACGGCGGCGGCATCACCAGCGGTCAGATCATCGGGCAGTCGACCCGCGACGGGGGCGAGCCGGGCAGCGAACCGATCACTTCCGACGATCTGGTCGCCACCATCATGCACACCCTGTTCGATGTGGCCGAACTCCGCCTCCGCACCGGCCTCCCCAGCGACCTCGTCCGCATGGTCACCACCGGCACGCCCATTCGGGGCCTGTTCAGCTAGCACGGTTCTGGCACACTGCGGGATGACTGGCTTGCCCTGTTAACGCTGATACTGCTCATCCGAAACATGTTCCAGCCACTCGACCACCTTTCCGTCGAGCGATTCCTGAATCGCGATGTGCGTCATCGAATGCTCCGGTGAGGCGCCGTGCCAGTGCTTCTCGCCGGGCGGAAACCACACGACGTCACCCGGCCGAATTTCGTCGACCGGCTCCCCCCAGGTCTGGGCCCATCCCAGCCCCGAGGTGACGATTACGATCTGCCCCAGCGGATGAGTATGCCACGCGGTGCGGGAACCCGGTTCGAATGAGACACTCGCGCCGGCAGCGCGGGCGGGCTCCTGCGGGGTGAACAGCGGATTAATCCAGGCAGTGCCTGTGAACCAGTCCGGCGGTCCAGCGA
>JAGQPV010000274.1 GCA_020426545.1 Planctomycetaceae bacterium | reverse complement strand
CCGAAAAACATGGCCGCGGCCGAATCAGCGGCGGAACAGCCGCCGGCGAAAAAAGTTCCCGGCGCGCCTCTGCTGGTGGCTCTGTTCACCTCCACCAGTGCTGCCTGTGTGACCGGTCTGGTGGTGGTTCCCACGGGGACGTACTGGAGCCGCACCGGTCAGACGATCATTCTGTGCCTGTTTCAGATTGGCGGCCTGGGCATCATGACCTGGGGAGCCCTGTTTGCCGTGGCTGTCCGCAGCCAGATGAGCATCGGCCAGAGTGCCACCCTGGGGGAGATGCTCGAATCCGAAAAACTGGCCAACGTGCGCCAGCTGCTGAAGACCATCCTGCTGTTCACCGTGGGAGCCGAAGCCGTGGGTGCGGTGCTGCTGTCCGGCCTGTGGGCCGACAAGCCGCTGGGCGAGCAGATTTTTCAGAGCGTGTTCCATTCGGTCAGTGCCTTCTGCAATGCGGGCTTCGCGCTGACCATCGACAGCTTCATGGGCTGGTCGACCCGCTGGCAGGTCTGGCTCGCTGTTCCGCTGCTGATCATTCTAGGCGGGCTGGGTTTCGCGGTGGCACTGAACCTCGGGTCCTGGGTCCGCTGGCGGTGGCAGGCCTTCCGTGCGGAACGCCGGTTCGAGCTGCTCCATCATCGGGCCAGAATCAGCCTGACCGCGCGAATGGTCCTGTTCTCCACACTGTTTCTGCTGGTGGGCGGAGCCGTCTCGATCTTTCTGCTGGAAACCCCCGCGCGGGATGGAATCGACCCGCTGAGCGTGCGAATTGCCGATGCCTGGTTTCAGTCGGTCACGTTCCGTACGGCCGGATTCAACACGGTCGATCATGGAGCGCTGCAGCCCTCGACCCGGCTGCTGGCCATTCTGCTGATGTTTATCGGGGCTTCGCCCGGTTCCACCGGCGGCGGTGTGAAGACCATTGCCATGGCCGTTGCCGTGCTGGCCGTGTTCTCCGTTCTGCGGGGACGGGAACGGCTGGAAATCTGCGGACGTTCCATTCCCAACGAACAGGTCAGCCGGGCGCTGACGATCATCTTCCTCGGCATGCTGGTCACCATGGGCACCACCATGCTGCTGGTTGTGTTTGAAAATCAGCCGGACCAGTTCCTGAATCAACTGTATGAAGCCGCCAGCGCCTGCGGCACGGTGGGCGTTTCCACCGGGCTGACAGCCGATCTGTCCACGCCATCCAAACTGGTGCTGATCGTTGCCATGTTCCTCGGCCGGGTGGGGCCCTTAACCCTGCTGCTGGCACTGGCCGGCCGGGCCAGAACCGCCCGCTACGAATTTCCTTCGGAACGGGTGGTGCTGGGCTGAATCCCCCCTTCGACGGGAACAGCCCGGTCGCAGATTTCAGACAGCGGGCTGCCGCGAAAAACTTTCCGATATAAATCGGTCCGCCGCGCGGGCCGGCAGAGGATATCCGGGCAACTGGTGCCCGCCAGACCACCAGCAGACACCATCACCGGCAGTAAAAAGACGGCCTTGAATCGGGGAGAACATGGGAGTCCGCAGAATCGCAGTGATTGGCCTGGGACGTTTCGGCATGCATCTGGCCCGCCAGCTGGGCGCAGCCAGTCAGGCTCAGGTGATCGCCATTGACCGTTCCGCCCCCCTGGTCGACAAGATCAAGGACGAAGTCGAAGTCGCGGTTCGACTCGATTCCACCGACCGGGCGGCCCTCAGCGGTGCCATTCAGGAAATCGACGTGGGTGTAGTGTCGATCGGCGAACACTTCGAAGCCGCCCTGCTGACAACCGTCATCCTCCGTCAGCTGGCGGTGCCACGGATCATCTGCCGGGCGCAGACCGAACTGCACGCGGAGATCTTCCGGCAGGTGGGTGCGCACGAAGTCATTCAGCCGGAATCCCAGGCTGGAGAAACGCTGGCCCGCAAGCTGGCCAATCCCCAGCTGCAGGACTTCATCAGCCTGGCGGAAGGCTACACGCTGATCGAAATGGCAACGCCGGCCGCCTTCACGGGCCGCTCCCTCCGCGACCTCGCCCTCCGCAACCGGTACGATGTCAACCTGGTGGCGGTCAAGCAGACGGTCACCCGCGAGCAGGAAGACGGCACCGTCGTGCACGATGTCACCGCCAGTGTTCCCCGGGCCGACTACGTGATTACGACGGGCGATATCCTGGTGCTGGTGGGTTCCAACGACGCGCTCAACCGCCTGCCGAAGGAATAACCCGCCTGCCGGGCCTTCTGGCCGGCGCTGTCAGCTCACTCAGAGCAGTTCCCGGGCATTTTCCGGAGGCCGGCCAATCACCGCCCGGTCGCCTTCGACCACAATCGGCCGTTCCAGCAGCCGGGGATGTTCCACCAGCAGCCGGATGGCCTGCTTCCGGTTGAGTTTCTGCCCGGCGACAAACTCCCTGTATTCCGGCTCTTTCTTTCGCATCACATCGGCCGGTTCCAGAATCAGCCGTTTGAGAATACGGTCGAGTTCCGCCTGGGAGGGCGGCGTTTTCAGGTATTCAATCACCTCCGGTTCCACTCCGGCTTCGCGGATCAGTTCCAGAGTCTGCCGGCTCTTCGAGCAGCGGGGATTGTGATAAATCTGCATTGTGTCCTGTGTCCCTGTGCGTATCATCCTCTGTTGAACAGCTGCAGCATGCCACCTGCGGCTGCCTGCTGCAATCGTTCGGCCGGGTGGAATTTTCCCACCGCATTCAGGAGCAGAACCGACCCATGATCCGACCTCAGACCTGCCCCATCTGCGAGAAGGAACTGCCCGCAAACCTGACTCTGGAATCTCCCCTGTTCCCCTTCTGCAGCGAACGCTGCCAGAATGTGGATCTGCTCCGCTGGGCGGAAGGCCGTTATCAGATTGCCGAACCACTGCAGCCCCACCATCTGCAGGATCTCGATTTCGAGGACGAGGGCGAGTACTCCGACGGCCAGTAAACGGCCCGGCCCGCGGGATGCAGCCTGTGGCAGGCATGTTTCCCGCAGTCAACAGACCCGCAGGACCCGCTGTTCTTTCGCTGATTTCGCTCCGTGTCGGCATTCCGGGCGGTGAATCTCTTACATCAGCAGCCCGCCATGGCAGGATGAACTGCAGAGGTGGACGTACCCGCGCCTTCCACAACCGCCAGCCCGGTCTGGTTTGTGGACTCAGCGGGAAACCTGCTCCACCTTCTGTTCAACAGTTCTGAAATGCAGGGGGACAACGACTGATGAAACGTAAATCACTGCTGGCGATGGCTGCTGCACTGCTGGTTCCGGTTGCCACCGCGAGCGCCGGTCACGAATCGAACTGTTGCGGCGGATATGCTGCTCCGCCCGTGGTCTATTACTCCTACTCTCCGGGCTACTCGTCGGACTGCTGCGCCCAAGTTGTGGTGGAACCGGCATCCTGCTGCTCTCCGGCCCCGGACTGCTGCGGAGCAGTTCCCCACGACGCCGGTTCGATCGAGCCGCTGCCGCACGAAGCCGGGAAACCCGCCGCCGACCTGCCTCCCGGCGAAGAGGCTCCCGCTCCGCCGATGAACACGCCGCCGGCTGCCGAGCCGCCAGCCGCCGCGAAACCGGCACCCGAAAAGCCGGCCGCACCCGCGGAACCCAAAGCTGCCGAAGCCCCGAAAGCGGCCGCCGCCCCGAAGGCAGAAGCAAAGCCAGCGGAACCAAAGCCCGCTGCTGAAGCGAAGCCTGCTGCGGAAACCAAACCCGCCGCAGACGCAAAGCCCAAAGCGGCCCCCGCTGCAGCTGAGAAGCAGAAGGCCGAAGCAAAGCCGGAAGCCGCCAAACCCGCTGCGGAGGCGAAGCCGGCCGCAGAAGCAAAGCCAGTGACAGAAGCGAAGCCAGAGGCAACAGCAGAGACTCCCGCAGCCCCGGAGAAGGCAGAAGCGGAACCGAAGCCCGAACCCTCCAGGGCCACGGCAGCGAAACGTCCCGCACCGCCCGCCCTGCCGGAATCCGCCTCTGCTCCGGAATAAAGTCGTCGTCGATCCGTCCGCTTGCGGCTGCAGACGGAAGCCTTGAGTTCATGCCCGGTGGCCGGCAGGCTGCCGGGCATTGTGCTGCGCGGACCGGTCCGCATGCGGTACGCGAATGACCTGCAAGGATTCCTCAAATCGCCGCAGACTTGAATCCTGGACC
The DNA here is from genome assembly GCA_020426545.1 of Planctomycetaceae bacterium. Taxonomy (GTDB): domain Bacteria; phylum Planctomycetota; class Planctomycetia; order Planctomycetales; family Planctomycetaceae; genus JAGQPV01. The sequence goes on along the minus strand of JAGQPV010000274.1, from coordinate 3,503 downwards.
GGACTGGCCCTATCGTCACCTCAGTATGAAGCTGCACGCATCGCACTGAGGAATGCTCGCCATGTCCAGCCCCCCCGATGACCCCGCCTCCGCTTCTCCAGCGACCGATCAGATTCAACCACCCGCCCGTGGCCGTCTGCGGGATTCCCAGGACTGGTGGGCCGTGCTGCTGGGCAGTCTGATTCTGGGTGCCGCGGTCATCGCCGTGCAGGCTGGCCAGCCGGAAAACACGTCCGAGCAGGTGACCGAGCTGCAGGCGATCGACAGCACCATCACCCTGCTGGAACAGCAGCTGGCCGACCCCGAATTCAAAGCCGACAGCCCGGAGTTTGCCTCTGCCACCACAGAGCTGAAAGCGCAGCGGACCGCCCGGAAAGAACTCGTTGAGGGCCTGGCCCGCAACCCGCTCAAAGCGTGGCTGGCCAAACCGGGCAGCTGGCAGGACAGCCCGCTGGCCGCCTTCAGCAAAAAAGACAAATCGCTGCTGCCGGGCCTGCTGGGCGCGTTTGTCGTTTCGCTGCTGCTGTTCGGCAGCGCCCTGCGGGTGATGGGCACGCCCTTCCGCCGGTTTGCCCCGGCCTTTGTGGTCGTATTTCTGCTGGCGACATTCGCCTATACGCTCGCCGCGCAGACGGTCATTAAACAGTACAACCTGGAATATGCCCTGTGGGCTCTCGCGGTGGGCCTGCTGATCAGCAATACCGTCGGCACACCGGCCTTTCTGCGGCCCGCCGTGCAGACGGAATTCTTCATTAAGACCGGGCTGGTGATCCTCGGGGCGGAAGTCCTGTTCAGCCGGCTGCTCACCCTCGGGCTGCCCGGCATCTTCGTGGCGTGGATCGTCACGCCCATCGTGCTGATCAGCACGTATCTGTTCGGGCAGTATGTGCTGAAGATCCCCTCGAAATCGCTGAACATGGTCATCTCGGCCGATATGTCCGTCTGCGGCGTGTCCGCCGCCATCGCCACCGCTGCCGCCTGCCGGGCGAAGAAGGAAGAACTGTCGCTGGCCATCGGCCTGTCGCTCACCTTTACCGTCATCATGATGGTGGTCATGCCAGCCGTGATTCGCGCCGTCGATATGAACCCCGTGCTGGGCGGTGCCTGGATGGGCGGCACGATCGACAGCACCGGGGCCGTGGCCGCCGCCGGTGGAATTCTGGGCGATGCCGCCCTGCAGGTGGCCGCCACCGTCAAGATGATTCAGAACATTCTGATCGGCGTCACCGCCTTTGGCGTCGCCGTGTACTGGGTCACCTCGGTCGATCCCTCGTCCTCCGGCAAACGCCCGGGTGTGATGGAAATCTGGTATCGCTTCCCGAAGTTCGTGCTGGGCTTCGTCGCTGCCTCCATCATGTTTTCGATTATCTATTCCACCGGCGACCTGGGTCAGGCGACTGTCAACGCGGTCATTTCCGGCACTTCGAAAACGATGCGGGGCTGGTTCTTCTGCCTGGCCTTTGTCAGCATTGGCCTGGAAACAAACTTCCGCGAGCTGTCGAGCCAGCTGAAAGGCGGCAAGCCACTGGTGCTGTATGTCTGCGGCCAGACGCTCAACCTCTGCCTGACATTGCTGGTCGCGTGGATCATGTTCGTCAAGGTGTTCCCCGAAGCCACCCGCGAACTGCTGCAGTAAGCCGTGAGTGCCTGTCCGGAAAAATTGCCGGTCTTAAGGCGAGCACAGGCAGAAAGATAAACCCCAGCCTGGTACTGGTGTGTGCCACCGCTGGCTGGTCCAGCAGTGCGACCGGGTCTCCGGACAGTCACTGAAAGGGCAGGACAATGGAAGTGGGCAACTGCCCCCCAGTTGCAACAGCCACTGTTTCAGATGACGAGAATTCTCCGAGGTCAGCGGGCCGGCTGCAGCTGCTGGCCGCCTTTGTGCTGATCGCCACCGTATGGCTGGTGGTTCTGCCGCAGCTGGCCCGGCATCCGTCCGTGCAGGAGAAGATCGAACGGAACGAGCGGCTGGGCATCGATCCCTCCGCGACATATTACACCGAAATCGAAGCGATGGACGGCATCATCGAGCGGATGCAGTCCCTCAACCGCCACCAACCCGACCTGCTGTGGAGCACTCAATCACCAGATACCCCGTAGGTCAGGCTATTGCCTGACGAATCTGCAGGGCGAACATTATTCACCTGCTCTCCGCAATCCGTTTGATGTTCGCCAGCACGTAGTCATGCTCTGAAGTGACAGCCCAGCCTTCCAGCCCGCGCCAGTACCAGCGGGGGTACAACTGCGAACCGATCGTGGAATAACGCGTCACGAGGGTTCCTTCGGACACCTCCTTGAGTTCATACGACGCCCCGATGAACTCCAGCCACCTCCGGCCGGGAAGCGTGCTTCCGGTAATTGCGACCTCCAGCCGGGCTGCCGGCTGCCAGTCGGTGACCTGCTGGGCAATTTCTCCCTGATCGAAATAGCAGACCCGCTCACTGCCCAATGTCTGCTCACCGAGGGAGCAATGCGTGGGCACCGGCAGGCCAATCGCCAGCAGGAACGGCTGCGGCCCCGACAGCCGCGGAATGTGCGTCAGGCTGTTCCAGGTTTCCTCCGGGGACGCATCGACCAGAATGGTCGTGGCGAAGGTTTCGGTTCGCTGCTGATTCCGCAGGGGCCGTTCCACCCGTTCCGCAGCGGCCATCAGCGCCGGCAGCAGTAACAGCAGCAGGACGGTGTGCCCTTTCCCCAGCCGCTCGTGTTCGCGTCGGCGGCCGATCAGCAGATAGCCGACGACGGCACCGATCGCCATGCCAGCGGCCATGATGGGTGCCGCCAGTACCACGCAGAGGAAACCTTCCAGCCTGGTCGCAATCAGAATCGCAGCGGACAGAACTCCCACGGTGATGACGCAGGCCGCCAGAATGGCCTTCGGCCGCACGATGGCTGCGACGCTGAGTCCGGTAATAAATGGCAGCAGGCAGAAGATGACGACGCCAAAGCTGTCATGTCCGCTGACGGACAGCAGGTATCCCACCAGTGCGGTTACCACACCGACTGTGATGCCAACGGCGGCTCCGGGCCAGTACTGCGGCTTCGGGTCATCTTCCATCCCGTCCTCCTTCGCGGCAGGTCTATTCGACTCTCGTGTGAACCGGCGGAGTGGAACAGGATTAACTGTCAAAAACATGACACAGACGTCAGTCAACAGCCTGACCTGCGGGACTGATAACCCACGCCCTTCCGTTGTCAGGGCGTGCCACCCTCCTGCACCTCTTTCCACAGGGGCTGGTAGATCTCTCGGTCGAACGGCGGGCAGCCGGTGGGGTACTGGCCCAGCGGATGGTTCTTCGCCCGCATCAGGTTGGTGCAGTAGGAGAACGTGCGGCAGATCTGTTTGCGATGCAGGCGGCCTTCTGCCCGCAGGGTGGCGGCGAAGTCGGGGTGCGAGAGCGACAGACGGCCCACACCCACGAGGTTCATTGCACCGCTGGCCACCTGGGCGGCAGCCACCTGCGGCAGGAAATCCTGCAGCCAGCTGTACCCGCTGCCGACCA
>JAGQPV010000273.1 GCA_020426545.1 Planctomycetaceae bacterium | reverse complement strand
CGGAGCAGGATGCGGATCCTGCTGGCACGGGCGGCGGTGCTGTCATTCTGCGGGGCGGGGCGGGAGGAAATCGTGGTGGACGGCCGGGTGCATCGGCAAACGGCTCGTCCTCGCTGTCACATTCCGGTGCGGGCTCTGCTCGCAGGCAGGCCCGTTCGGGGCGTTCGGGCGAGCTGTTCCCAGAGCGGCACATGAAGCTGAAACGGACACTGCGGGAACTGGCCGCCGAGACTGCCCGCGCCCAGGGGATTCCACGGGACGGTCTGGCTTCGCTGCTGATCTGGCGGCTGGTACTGGAAGACCGTCTGAGTCTGGCCTACCACCTGTCACTGTGCCTGGAAGCCCGCGATGTGGCGGGGGTGCCGTTTCTGCCGTCCTGGATGATTCGAGCTGTGGCCCTGGGGACCACGGTACGACATTCCGCCGGAGCAGTGGTGCGGCAACTGCAGCGGGATCTGGCGGAGTTCAGTACAAGCCGTACGGTGGTCAGTCCGGCCGTCTGGAACGAGGCCGTTGGATTCCTGAAGGTGGCTGCCGCGTTGAAGCCGGCGGTCATGGCTCCCGAAACGGCTGCTTCGACGGTGCTGCACTCACGGGAGCTGCAGCCGGGGCTGAGCCGGTTGCGGAATTACTGCGTGCGGGCCGCCATCTTTGGAGACCGGCAGCAGAAGCTGGACCCTTCGCAGTTCAAGCGGCAGCAGGATGAAACCGTCTGGCGGCAGCGGACGGAAGAGCTGGCAGCGGAAATTGATGCCTGGCGGACACGCACCCTGCAGACGTTCATCCGCTACGAACCGGCCCCGCACTGTTACTTCCGCAGCCACTGGAGTCTGACGCCCACACGCAGCCCGCGGCCTCTCGGCGGAACGACGGAATGGCAGCAGCGGCAGGAAGCCGTCAACACAATGGATGACCTGCTGAGCCCCGTCAAAGCCGACGGCCTCTCGGGCGAAGTCATCGGGCTGATGCAGCAGCGGCTGGCGGCAGCGGTGGATCGCTGGCTGACCGATGAAGGCACACTGGCCGGTGCCGGTTCGACCGTCGGCTCCGGCTCACGGACCAGCCAGCCGCCAGCGGGCATTCCGGAATCGATTCGGGGCATGGTGGATCATGCGGTGACTCTGGCCCGCAGCTGGCTCAATCATCTGGACCAGAAGCCCGGCCGGCGTCCGGTGCCCATTCCCCGTGGTGCCAGCGATCTGCAGGATGCCGAAGTGGCCGAGCAGCTGTGCCGGGAAGTGCGTGAACGGCATGTCGCGGTACAGGAAGAACTTCGGGAATATGAGCGTTCCAGTCAGTCGCTGCTGGTGGCGGCCGGGACGGCCTGCTGCTGTCGGGCGATTGAATCTCTGCGGAAGGTGTTCGATCCCGACCTGGCTCTGCCCTCGGAAGAGCTGGATCTGCGGCACCTGCTGCACGCCGAGTTGCTGCGTCTGCCCGGCATTCCCCTGAATGATCGCTGGGAGCCGGAACTCGATCCGGAAACTCTCGAGCGAGCCATTATCGAACAGCTGGCCGATGAGGAGCACAGCTGGGAAGACGTGTTTCTGACTCAGTGCCGCACCGGCGGACACGACTCAGCCACCCGCATCCTGAGCCTGCCTGTCTGGCGTGAAGAAGACCGCACCCGACTCGAAGCTCATCTGGAGGATTGTCTGCGGGAAAGCCGTCACCAACTGGTCCATCAGATTGAGGAAACCCGGCAACTGGTCGCGGAAGCCCTGCGTCTGGGCGTGCTGGAGGAGGAGGATCACCAGCGTCTGGAAGATCAGCTGCGGGAGGTGGAAATCGGATCGCACGATACCCGCCGCCTCCCCCGGCTGCGGGCGCAGCTGCAGCGGGTGCAGCATGGAATTGTGCAGTTACGGCAGACGGAACTGGAACGCGTTCGCCGGCGGTTCCGCCAGTTGAACCGCCCCGATCGCCCCGAGGGCGCAGAGGCGGAAGCCGGAGCTGCCCGGAATGGCGAGGTCGCACGAAGGTCACAGACGAAACCCGTGCTCGCACAGCCTCCCCGCAGGAAATCTCCTCCCGTCGACAAGCCGGAAGAAGACCCCACCGGCACCAGGCCGGGAGCGGGAGGCTGGGATATGCACCTGTTTTCTGATTAACGGCCTGCAGGAACTGTCTGCAGAGAACGCCCCTGCAGTACCGGGGGCACCCGCTGCCAGCTGAGCTCATTCGCACTGTCCAGGCAACCAGAAGATTCGTCGGATCGACATGCCCAGACCATCCCATTCAGACAGCCCGGATCCTTCGCCCACAGGCGTGCCGGCTCGCGATGTGCCCCGGCCGGAAGCGAAAGATTCGCCTGTCGGTTTCCGACTGACAGGTTCTCCGGCGCGAATGCATCCTGCCGGAATCAGCTGGCACCCCGCGCTGGTCCGTGATGCCGTGCAGGCGGTGACGGAAGAGCGGCGGGTCCTCGTGGAGCATTTCGCGGGCGGTCCCCATGCGGAATGCAGTGCCGGAAACTGTCTGGCGGAGCTGTTCCACCGACGTCTCCGCATGGAGGGTACGAGCCCGGTTCCCGAAGAATTTCCTGCCACACTGCGTGAAGTCATCTGGCTGGATGCCCGCAGCAAACTCAGCTGGGGCCGTTCGCTGGTGGCCGCTGCAGCCAGTCTGGATGGTCCGGCCACCGTTCAGGGGCTGACTGTCGAATGTGCCGTGCCCATGCTGCAGGAATGGGCCGCTGTGGACGACCTGGACCGGCTGGTGGTCATCGAGCTGGGGCAGACAGTTTCCGGGCAGGAGACCACCGACGAGATCTTCCGGCAGCAGGCTGACTTCGCGGAATCTCTGCTGACACCACGGGAAGGCTGCCGGGTTCTGCTGATCGGCAACCGCACACTGCCCCCCCGACTGCGAAACCGGGTGGATACCATTGTGAGTCCACCCGCGCTGACAGCCGACGAGGCGGAACAGCTGCTCTGCACATCGGCCCGCCTTGTACCGGACAGCGACGAGTTTCGCCTTGCAGCCCGCAGTCTGGTGGAACTGCTGGAGCGGGATCCCGAAGCCGTTGTGCTGGCCGGCCTGTTCATTGCCGAAGGCCGTGTGCGGCTGGAGGACTGTCTGCGGGCGATGAAGAAACAGCGGAGCCGCAGCCCCCGTGTGCCGGCTGGCAGCAGCACCGCCATTGCCACAGTGGTCCGGCTGGAACTCACTCAGGTGCAGCTGGGGTCCGGTGCTTCGTCGCGGCTGCTGTGCCTGCTGGGGGCTTTTGCCGATGCCCCGATTCCACTGGAGCTGTTCCGCCGGGGAGGGAGTGAACTCGGCCTGACTCTGGCCGCCACTCTGTCGGAAACAGCGGGCGACCCACTGGGTCTCTCGAGAATGCTGCTCCCCCTGGTCCGTAACGGCGTTCTCGAATACGATTCCGTCGCCGATCACTGCCGGTTGCGTTCTTCCGTACGCGGGGCGGTCCTGGCCGGCCAGTCTCCCGAAGAACGCCAGCGATGGGAAAACCGGGCGACGGCCGCCATGTGTCAGGCCTTTCCCGAGCCATTCCCCGAGCAGCAGCCGTTCTGTTTTCAGCTGCTTCCCCATGCTGTGGAACTGGCGGAACAGGCCGTCCAGCAGGGGCAGGTTTCGGCGGAACTGGGCCAGCTGCTGAATCATACGGGAGTCATGCTGCACCGCTGCGGGATGACGGATACGGCGGAGCAGCTCCTGCTGCAGGCCGTGCAGCAGCGGGAGTTCTCGCTGTCGGATCGTCATCCCCTGCTGGCGCAGTCGCTGGAAAATCTGGCCGGGCTGTACTACCTCGGGAATCGTCATGCGGCGGCCCTGCCTCTGTTCGAGCGGGTGCTGTCGATCAAGGAGCACCTGCTCGGGGCGGACAACTCGTCGCTCGGTCGCACGCTGAACAATCTCTCGGCGGCGTATGCAGCGGCGGGGCAGTACGACCGGGCAGAAAAACTGCTGCAGCGGAACCTCGAGATTCGCAGCCAGACCGGCCGTGTCCGCGATGCAGAATATGCCACCACATTGAATAACCTGGGAGAAGTCTGCCAGGCGCAGGGGCAGCTCGACCAGGCCGTTCCCTGGTTCGAGCAGTCGCTGGCGATTCGCCGGGAAATCCTTGGACCAAAGCATCCCGAAGTTTCGCAGAGCCTGAGTAACCTGGGTACCTTGTTCGTCTCACTGGGCCGGCACAGTGAAGCGGAGGCTCTGCTGAATGAAGCCCTCGCCCTGCGGGAAGCGGCGAACGGCCGGAACGATCCGTCGATTGCCTCGGTGCTGTGCAGTCTGGCCCGCCTCTGCTACGAACGGGGCCAGTTCGCCCGGGCCGAACAGCAGATTCGCGAAGCACTCAGAATTCGCACCCGCACCAGCGGACCGGAATCGCTGGCCACGCTGCAGGTGGTCAGCAGTCTGGGAGCGCTGTACAGCGCACGGGGCGAGTACGATCAGGCCTGCGAAGTATTCGAACGGGACCTGGCCACCCGCCGCCGCATTCTGCCCGAAGGCCACCCCGCGCTGGCGACGGCACTGAATAACCTCGGCGAGACTCACCGGGCGCGGGCCGATTTCAGCGAAGCAGAACCCCTGCTGCTGGAAGCACTGGCAATTCGCGAAGGCTGCTTCGGAACCAGCCACCCGCTGGTCGGGCAGAGTCTGAGCAATCTGGCGGCGCTGTATGTGGCGGAGCAGCAGTACGATGTGGCGGAGCCGCTGCTGGAACGGTCTCTGGAGATTCGTCGGGCGAGCCTGCCCGGGAAACACCCTCATATTGCCGCCACCATCAGCACTCTGGCCGATGTCTGCGTTGCGCAGCAGCGGTTTGCGGAAGCCCGCCCGCTGCTGGAGGAGGTGCTGGCCATTCGCCGGCATAACCAGTCCGCGGAGCATCCCCATGTGCTGCTGACTTACCGCCGCCTGGCCCGCTGCCTGGCCGGTCTGTCGCTGTATGAAGAGGCGGAGCAGTACGCTCTGCTGCGACTGCGGGGAGTGGAGAAAGTACGCGGCAGCCAGCACCTCGATGTAGCGGAAGAGCTGGACGAACTGAGCGATCTGTGCCGTGGCGGCAATGCCCCGGACCGGGCATTGGAGCTGCTGCAGCAGGCACTGCAGATTCGCGAGGCGTCGCTGGGCGACAGACATCCCGCAGTGGCCCGCACGCTGAAGAAGATGGCCGGCGTGCTGTATCAGCATGGCCGTCACGCCGAGGCAGAACCTCTGATCCGCCGGTATCTGGCCGTCCATGAAGAACTGCACGGACCGCAGCACCTGCAGGTGGCACAGAGTCTGGAGACGCTGGCCGGCCTGTACTATCTGCAGGAGAAGTTCAGCGATGCCGAGCCGCTGATTCAGCGGGCACTGGAAATGAAGGAGCAGCTGCTGGGCGACGACCACGAAGATGTCGCCCGCACTCTGGATAACTACGCCGCACTGATGCGATCCACCGATCGACCGGAAAATGCCACCCGGCTGGAGCAGCGTTCCCGGTCGATCCGGGAGAATGAATCGCACGTGCTGGGCGAGTTCCTGTAAGCCCCGCCACGACACCCATCGTCGGCCGTCAGCCATCGATCGCCGACCGCCATCGATCGCCGACCGCCGTGCATCAACCGCCGTGCATCAACCGCCGTGCATCAACCGCCGCAAGCCGTCGCTGATTAAGCCGTCACATGGTCGGGACTGCTGATCCGGCCATCAGCATTCTGACTGGCGGAGGCAGTGGCCGCCGGGTCCGCGTCCTGCGGAGTCCGCTGGAAGCTGGCGTGCAGCGAATCCCAGTCCATCAGCAGCTGCCCGCCGGTGGCTTCGTGCTGGCGACTCCAGTTCATCAGCAGTTCCAGGCAGGCATGGTCGATGAAGGTCAGCCGCTGCAGGTCCACCCGCACTTTCGTGCCCGGCTGCACCTGGTCGAGCAGGGCGGCAATCTTCGGCAGTCGAATGAAGGTCGCCGTGCCGTTCAGCCGCAGTGTGGCCTGGTTCTCCTCGGGATGCTGCTCCAGCGAGGCATTGAGGTGCGTAAACAGGTACAGCAGCTTGATAACTGACAGACCGATGCCGATCAGCACTCCGGTGAGCAGATCCGTCGTGACAATACCCACCACGGTGGCGGTGTAAATGGCGGCCTCGCTGCGGCTGGTCCGCCACAGTTTGACCAGCTTCTTCGGATTGCACAGCTTGTAACCGGTGTAGACCAGCATGCCCGCCAGGCAGGCGGTGGGAATCAGCTGCAGCAGTGAGCCCAGAAATACCACGAACACCAGCAGCCACACGCCATGCAGCACGGCGGACCAGCGACTGGTAGCCCCCGCCTGCACATTCGCCGCACTGCGGACAATCACACCCGTCATCGGTAGCCCGCCGAGGAATCCACACAGCGAGTTACCCACTCCCTGAGCCACGAGTTCACGGTCGTACTGTGCCCGCTGGCCTGAATGCATCTGGTCGACCGCACCGGCACACAGCAGGGTCTCGGCACTGGCCACCAGGGCAATCACAATTCCTCCCTGCAGCAGCACCCGGAAGGGGACGTCATTCAGAATCGTCAGGCTGGGGTAATGAATACTGTCCGTCAGCTGCAGGGGCAGCTCGACATAATGGACCGGCAGAACCCAGACGGTGGCGACGATGGTGGTTGTCAGCACAGCCACCAGCGGGGCCGGAACCAGCTTCAGGGATTTCAGAGGAATCGCCTGCCAGCCAACAATCATTACGATCGTGAGGAGACCCAGAAATGCGGCCCAGTGATGGTTCTTCAGGCCCCGCAGCAGTGAGTTGAGCGACAGGACCGCATCCGTCTGATCCACCCGCACGACAGCGTGAACCTCGTCCCGATCGTTGAACAGCTTCTCGATGGACTTGTTGTCGGCATCGGCCTGCATCTGAGCCAGCGCCTCTCGGCTTTTCTCAAGTGCATCCACCGCAAGCAGGTGCAGCGTGGAAGCCTTCTGATCGGAATCGGCCCGCAGTCCGTGGGCATCCAGTTCCTCGACGATGCCTGCAAGTTCCTCGGTGATTTTCTTCTGCTGTGCGATATAGGGAGCAATCGTCGTTGCCTGTCGATGGGATTCCGCCTCGTCACTGTGGTCCGAGATGTGCTCGTCAATCGCTTCCTGAACTTCTACCTGCAGTTCATGCAGCTGGCCGATCTGCTTCAGTTTTTCCGTCCGGAACGTGCGACGCTCGACCGGGCCCAGTTCGGGAATTCCCATTCCCTTTTCCACCGCTTCGGGAATTGTCAGCAGGTTTTCCAGTCCGCTGCTGCGGGGTTTGTCGTCCACCATCACATGAAACTGGCTGGCCAGAATCAGCACGCCGATACCAGCCAGCATGCCTTCAATCACGGCGGGAGAGACCGCCCGGAACCATTGCCCCAGCTTCAGCAGGCCCGCCGCAATCTGCAGCAGCCCGCCCAGCAGCACCACCACACCCAGGGCAGGCAGGCCGTACTGTTCCACAATTCCATAGACCACGACAGTCAGGCCGGCAGCCGGCCCGCTGACCTGCAGTGGGGAGCCGGCGATCAGGCCAACGACGATACCGCCGACAATTCCGGTGATCAGCCCCGCGGCGACCGGCACTCCGGATGCAATGGCAATGCCCATGCACAGTGGCAGTGCCACCAGAAAGACGACGAATGAGGCGGGCAGGT
>JAGQPV010000272.1 GCA_020426545.1 Planctomycetaceae bacterium | reverse complement strand
TCGTCCAGGGCGAACAGGGCTCCCCGGTTCTGCAGGGCAAAACCGGTTTCACCCGCCACCACCTGCGAGCCGAACCCGTAATAAATGCTCTGGATGAACGAGCAACAGTTCCGGTCCTTATCGACCACGGTGAGATAGACCGTATCGCCATGCGTTAATTTCGGATCTCCGTGAGGCACGTCGGTGGCGGCGCGGGCCATGTCGATCCGTTTCGCCTGGCGGGTGGCGTATTCCTTTGAAATCAGCTGCTGCACCGGTGGTTCGCCGAAGGCCGGGTCGGCATAGAACCGGGCCCGGTCGGCGAAGGCCAGCTTCTTGGCTTCCACCAGCAGGTGCAGGTAGTCCGCACTGTTGTGGCCCATTTCACGAATGTTGTGCTGCTCCAGAATATTGAGCATCTCAAGCGCGGCAATGCCCTGGCCGTTGGGCGGCAGCTCCCACACGCGGTGGCCGCGGTACTCGGTCGAAACCGGTTCCACCCATTCGGAAGTATGCCCGGCGAAATCCTCCAGCGAGAAGTACCCGCCATTGGCCTGGCTGAACGATACGATCTGCCGGGCAATCTCGCCTTTGTAAAACGCGGCCGGGCCTTCTTCGGCAATCCGCCGATAACTGGCCGCCAGCCGGGGATTGCGGAACAGTTCGCCTTCACCTGGCGCGGTTCCGCGAGGCAGATAGGTCGCGGCCGAGTCGGGCCACTGCTTCAGCGAGGGTTCCGACGCCCGCCAGTACCCGGCAATCACTTCCGTCACGGGGAAGCCCTCCTCCGCCGTGGTGATGGCCGGCTGCAGCAGTTCGCTCAGTAATCCGTTCCCAAAGCGTTCCCGCAATGTTTCCCAGCCATCGACACAACCGGGAACCGACCACGACAGCGGCCCGGTGTCAGGAATCTGAGCGAGGCCCTTCTCGCGGAACACATCCCGATTGAGGGCCGCCGGACTGCGCCCGCTGCCGTTGAGACCGTACAGTTTCTGCGTTTTGTTATCCCAGTAGATGACGAACACATCGCCGCCAATGCCGCAGCTCATCGGCTCGACCACGCCCAGCATGGCATTCACCGCAATGGCCGCATCGGCCGCGTTCCCGCCGGCTTCGAGAATCCGCAGCCCCGCCTGAGCAGCCAGCGGGTGCGAGGTCGCCACCATGCCGTGCCGGGCCAGCACCACGGAGCGGCTCTGGTGCGGGTTCTGTCCCGGACGATCATAGGAGGCGGCCAGGGCCGTCTGCTGGAAGTCGACGGGCAGCAGATCATCGGGCATCAGTGGTCCTCCAGTCAGCACGGCACAGAAGATTGTCATTCCGAGGGCCGTCGCTGCAAAACGGCGGCCACTGCGGCGGTAGGCGGGCGGAATGGTCAGCGGGTCGGTCATGGCGACGGCTCCCCTTGGAGTGGTCGTATCACCTGGCTGTGCAGGCGATACCGGTTCTCGGAACAGCGTCTCACCTGGCGAGTCGAAATGCAACGACCGGAACCGGGAGCAGGCCCCCGCTGCAGTGGGAGGACCGGGGGGAATCGGCTAAGCTCCCTCCATGAGCGACGGACTTCAGGTTGCCACTGCTGGAATGCAGTACCAGAGCCAGTCATTCTTCAGCAGGGAGTCCACGGGTGACAGAGGGACGGAAGAACTGGTGGAAGCCGGCCATCAAGTGGACTCTGGTCGTGCTGGTCCTGTGGTTCGTCTTCGTGCGGGTGCGGGAGCTGCTCGGCCGGGACGAGTTTCAGGCGAGTGAATTCGAGCTGCAGCCGCTGTGGCTGCTGCCGGCGGCCGGGCTGTACCTCGTCGGCTGGCTGCCTTCCGTGTGGTTCTGGCGGAGGCTGATTGATCAGTCCGGCGGCAACGTCAGCTGGTTTCATGCCACCCGGGCCTACTATTGCGGCCACCTGGGCAAGTATGTGCCCGGCAAGGCGATGGCCCTCGTGATTCGCGCCGCGCTGCTCAAGTCGCACGGCTGCCGGCCCGCCATTGCCGCTCTCACCGGCACCTGCGAGACCCTGCTGCTGATGCTGGCGGGCGGGCTGACGGCTGTGGCGCTGTCACCCATTTTGGCCCGTGGCCTTGATACCAGCACATGGCCCGAAGCCGCCCGATGGGCCGTGCGACATGCTCTCGTTCCCGCGGGGCTGGTGGTGCTGGGTTCTGCGATTGTGCTGCCGGTGCTGGCCCGGCTGCTGTCGGTGCTGACCCGCAAACTGACTCCCGAGGAACTCCGCCAGGACAGCACGGTGCGCATCACCACGGGGTTGCTGGCCAGCGGGCTGGTGGGGTTCGTTGTGTGCTGGTTCATTCAGGGGCTGGCGGTGGGCTGCCTGCTGCGGAGTGCCGGGGCCGAGGTGACTCTCGACCAGTGGCCCGTCTGGACGGGAGCGGCCGCCCTGGCCACAGCGGGAGGTTTCTTTGCGCTGTTTGCGCCGGGTGGGGTGGGTGTGCGGGAACTGCTGCTGATTGAGACTCTGCGGATTCAGCCGGAAATCGGGCCTGCCGAAGCGGTGGCTGCCGCCATCCTGATGCGGCTGGTGTGGCTGGTGACTGAAATCATTGCCGCTGGTGGTCTATACTGGAGTGACCGGGAGACCGCTTCTCCCGTCACACCCAGCGGCCCGCAGACACCGTCAGACAGCTGATGGCCAGCTTCGAGCCGAAACGCCGGGAGAAGAACATGCTGCTGTCCGTTATTGTGCCCGTGCTGAACGAAGCCGAAAGTCTGCCGCAGCTGTACCGGGAGATTACCGGAGTCTGCCGGGAGAACGAGATCGACCTCGAAATCATCTTCGTGGATGACGGCTCGACCGATGGCAGCTGGCAGATCGTCTGCACCCTGGCGGACAACGACGACCGCGTCTCGGGCATTCGCTTCCGGCGAAACTTCGGCAAGGCGGCTGCCTTGACCGCCGCCATGCAGACAGCCTCCGGCGACCTGATGCTCATGATGGATGCCGACCTGCAGGACGACCCGACCGAAATCCCCCGCTTCCTCGCACGGCTGGAGGAAGGCTGCGATGTAGTCAACGGGTGGAAGGAACGCCGGCTCGACCCGTGGCACAAGGTGTACCCCAGCAAGGTGTTCAACGGCATGGTCAGCCGGCTGACCGGCCTGAAACTGCACGACCACAACTGCGGCTTTAAGCTCTTCCGGGCCGAGGTCGCCGACGAGATTCGCCTGTATGGCGAGCTGCACCGGTTCATTCCCGTGCTGGCCCATGCCCGCGGATACCGTGTGGCGGAGATTCCCGTGCACCACCGCCGGCGGCAGTTTGGTCATTCCAAGTATGGCTGGCGACGGTTCATGCGGGGCCTGCTCGACCTGATCACGGTGAAGTTCCTCACCGGCTTCGGCCAGCGTCCCCAGCATATGATGGGCGCGTTCGGGCTGGTGATGTTCGGCATCGGTGGGCTGGGCATGACCTGGCTGACGGTCAGCTGGCTGCTGATGAACGTGTTCCACCTCCTGCCGGCCGAGCCCATCGGCGGCCGCCCGCTGCTGGCTTATTCGGCCGCCATGCTGATCCTGGGCTTCCAGGCCATGTCGCTGGGTCTGCTGGCCGAGCTGATTGTGGACTACACCGGTGGCAACCGGGAAACCTTCAGCGTGAAGGAACGCACCGGCCCCCGGCTGCACCAGCGGGAGGAAGAACCGGCCGGCGTGTGAGTGAGCCAGTCAGCCAGCACCGGTCCCCGCACCTCAGCCCCGCCACTCCACTGGCAGGTTTCGCCGGTGGACGATGGAATCACTGAACAGACCTGTTGCAGCCCCTGAATCTCTGTTAAGGGGGTGCCCGAATACCACGCAGCAATGAATCATGGTGCCTGCACAACGGTTGTGGACGCACCGGAACTCATTGAGGAGTGCGGGCATGCAGCGGTTGTGGGTTTTGATTCTGGGGCTGGCATTCGCCTCATCGCAGGGCGGGTGCATCTTCTTTGTCCCTAAGCAGCTGATGCCGATTCTGCCGTGCGGCGAGCCATCGGTGAGATACGACGATGCCTGGCGGCAGGAAGCGGAATCCGCTAACCGAAGGGAGCAATATAGTAGCGGCTCGATATCCCCTCGATATCGTGGTAGTAATAAAAGCAGTCTGGATCGGCTCGCTGCACTGCGTCGATCATCTGCGGCAGCTCTTCATGCGTAATGATCGTCCGCACGACATGAAAGGCGGCCCCGCTGTGACCGCCGGTTGCGGGGTGCCGGGTAAATGTCCGATGGGCGGACGATGAAGTAATCGCCTTGCCGACGTCCTCCTCCCGAACGGTGATCACCGCCAGCATGGTGATTTTGAATTTCCGATAGATGTTGTTCAACGTCTCGGCCGACGCAAAAATGTAAATGCAAGTATACATCAGCGTATTCACGGCCGATTCAAACTCTCCATTCTTGAACAGACCCAGGCCAATCCCGAAGGCCGTGGAGCCAATCGCGGCGATAATGCCAATCACCCCGACGGGTTTCAGGTACTTCATGGCGAAGTAGGCCCCGGGAATGTCTTCGTCACCGGTCGAACCCCGATTGGTGAACGCGACCGCTTTGGCGACACCGGCCAGAATCCCGCCGAAGAGTACCAGAATCACGCGTTCATTCTGCGGCTCCGGCTGAGCGAAGCGAAGCTCCGGCAGGACGCTCAGAGCCAGAATGACCGTACTGACGACGACCAGCGACCTCAGCGCGAACACCCGGCTGACCCGGGCAAAAGCAAAGGCCAGAAACCCCGCCTGAAACAGGGCATACAGCGCGATAAACAGCCAGTAGCTTTCGAAGTAGTAGGACAGAGCGGTCGCGATCCCCTCGGTTCCGGTCAGAATGACATTGGCCGGAAGGACAAAGTATTTCAGCGCGACCGCATACAGCACCCCCGCCATGACAATCAGGACATATTCGGTCAGTAATCGTCGCATTTTCTGGTTTTCTCCTGAACGAGATCGTCCTGCTGACGGGCCGTGCTGAATGCAGCCGGCCGGGTCAGTTTCAGTCTCCGCACCAGCAGACCTGGCTGTAATACAGGTCAGCGTCATCCGCTGGCCAGAGACCGGTCAGTTCAAGTCTCCCGGTGGAAAGTCGAGCTGGACCGCGCGGTCCGGGTCGAGCCCCAGCTTCCAGCTGAGCTTCTGCAGCAGCGACAGAGATTTCTTCCAGCTGCTGATGGCTGCCGTCAACCTGGCGATTGCGGGATGCGGATCCGTTCCGATTTCATTCAGCACGCTGACACAGCCGGAGGCCCTGCCACTCATCAACAGTGCAGTGGCCAGATTGGTCTTCCAGCAGACGGGGACATCATTTCGCAGCATGATGCCACCGGGTACCAGCACGAGGGCACGAAACAGCGTCACGGCCTTCTCGTGTTCGCACTTTCGCAGCAGACAGACACCAAGAGCATTCTTCAGTCGCGGATCGGAGGAAGACTCTGCCGTACGGATCCGCTGCAGAGCCTGTTCCGTCTGACCGGCATCCAGCAGTTCCTGCAGCTGGCCCAGCAATCTGACAACGCGATCGGTCTGAGGGGAGTGCCGGTTGTCGTGAGAAGAGCGTGGAGCACCTGCCACGCCAGGAATCGAAGTCTGATGAACTGACATTATATTGCCTCTTACCGGATTATTGCGCAATGTGAAGCGGCTGAACGGAAGCCGGCTGGCGAGGCAGTCGCTCGTCAACAGCGCAGCATCGTCCGCAGTTCAGCCAGTGGAGCCCGAAAGACTCTGCGAGAGCCCCCGTCAGCAGAGGTGCCCGGTTCGAACGGTGCAGTCCGATTCGCAGTTAACACGAATCAGAAGCTCCGGCGACAGGCACACGGTACGGCTCTGTGCAGCTTCTATATCCGGAGATGAAGCCGGGGCAGCAGGGCGCAGCAGCGGTAAGTGGCAGAGTATGAGGATCGCCAGCGGTCTTCGTGCCAGGGCAGACACAGGGCATGCCGCACAGAAGCCGCAGTCGGCGCTTTGCCGCCCGCGGGAAAGCTGCCGGACCATTCGCTGTCACTGCGATGAAACAGCGGTAAAGCCGGTACCTGATCGGTCAGGACAAGAACAGGGCCGAAGCGGCTGTCGTCGTCGGAGAGACTCTGGCGTGCCCCCTGGTCGACCGATGCCGGAGCCGGCAGATTTGCATCACACACAATGCGTATGCAGGCTTCCCCAGCTGCCAGACTGGCAACCGTCACCCAGACAAGCAGTGTGGTGCATGCACGCGACATAAGCGGGAAGCAGTGTGAAGGTTTGATCTGAAATCGCTGCGCCTATTATTGCGGGACATCGACAGCGGGACAAGAGCCTCCATCCGGCGCGCAGTGCCACTGCCGGAGCAGCCGGGAAATCCCGTGACGGACGGCTGGCCGGTTACCCACGGCAGGAAACTCAGCCGGCTTCCCTGATGGCCACCTGGTCCGGGCGGCATCCCGCAGGACGCTGCCCCTCGGTCTGCGGGGCAGTCAGTGGGTGCAGGCGACAGGTCGGTCAGGCCAGCAGGCGCTCCACCACATCGCCGGTCGGTACCAGACGGTGCGGGCGGCCCAGCTGATCGGGCACCCAGGAATCATGCTGAATTCCGAGAGCTTCGTACATGGTGGAGACGATATCGCCCGGAATGAGCGGGTCGCGGTCGGGGAAGCCGCCAATCGGGTCGCTGGAGCCGTAGACTAGCCCCGGCTGGAAGCCGCCGCCAGCCAGCATGACGCTGTAGCAGTGATTCCAGTGATCGCGGCCGGCATTGGCGTTGATCTTCGGAGTCCGTCCGAAATCGCCCAGCACCGCAACGAGCGTTCGCTCCAGCATGCCCCGCTGGGCCAGGTCGTCCATCAGGGCGGCACTGGCCGCATCGAACTGCGGCAGCAGCGTGTCCCGCAGCTTCTGGAAATTGCCGCCGTGCGTGTCCCATGTGGCGTTGGCATCGGGAGCCCAGGAAACGGTCACCATGCGGGTTCCGGCTTCAATCAGCCGCCGGGCCAGCAACACGCTCTGCCCGTAAATGTTGTTACCGTAGGCTTCCCGCATTGCGGGCGGTTCGGCAGAAATCCGGAAAGCCTGCTGGGTCTTTTCCGACGAGAGAATATCGAGCGCGCGGGACTGAAACTGCGTCATGGGCAGCAGGCCGGTACTGTCCCCGTTTTCCGCAAACTGCTGATCGACTTGCCCCAGCAACTGCCGGCGGGCCGAGAGACGCTGGCTTGAGACGTCGGTCTGCAGGGAAAGCTCGGGGACACCGAAATCCGGGGCGGAAGGGTCTTTCAGCACGAACAGGGGATCCCACGCCCGTCCGAGGAACCCGCCGAAGAAGCCCGGCTGCGGCGGGCCGCCGGCGCCTTCTTTCGTGATGTACGGCAGATGGACCTGCGGCAGAATAGTCGGATCTGTCGGGCGAAAGCGGGACAGCACCGCACCGGGGCTGGGGTTGTCGCTGGTCGAAGTCCCCCCGCCGATTTCACCGCGGTCGTGCCCGGTGAGCGAAGCATACACGGCCGCCGCATGTGAATTGTTCACGCTGTGGTGCATGGAACGCACCACGGTGGCACGGTGCATCTGCCGGGCCAGCTGCGGCAAGTGTTCGCACAGCTGCAAACCTGGCAGCGATGACGCAATGGGCTGGAATTCCCCCCGTATGCCGGTGGCGGCCTGAGGTTTCATATCCCACATGTCGAGATGACTGGGGCC
>JAGQPV010000271.1 GCA_020426545.1 Planctomycetaceae bacterium | reverse complement strand
TCAGCGGTAGAGCTGCACGGTTTGCCTCCTTCACGGCAGTGATTCCGCTGCAATCCTGCTGCCGCATGGCACGGCTCGCGCAGGAAAGAACCACCCGCAGCAGGTTTGCCACGGGTGGTTCGGGTTCAGTGCTGTTTCTGTGGCTGCTGTCAGGCAGCGGCCGCTCGCCGGGTCAGATCTTCGGTTCCCAGCCCGGTTCGTAGTCCCGCTTCCAGAGCTTCATCGCCTTCTCGTCACCGACGATGTGGCCATCCTTCGCACTGCAGGTCAGCGTGCGGCCGGTGCGGTGGGCAATGTTGCCCAGGTGGCACAGCAGCGTGCTGCGGTGGCCGATTTCGATCTCAGCATTCAGGGCGCGGGGAGTGTCCTCGCGAATGGCGGTGACAAAGTTGATCAGGTGTTCCGAGTCGCCCCGGCTGCCGCCACCACCCTTCTTCACTTCCTGGCCACGGTCGTCGAAGATTCTCCAGTCTCCACTGGAACCCAGCGCCAGCTGGCCCTTCTCGCCGTAGAAGCGAACGAACTCGCCCTGGCCCCGGTTGCAGCTGTGGCCCTGCCAGGTCAGCATCTTCCGGTCGGGGAATTCGAAGCACACGGTGTGTGCGTCGGGTGTCTGCTGGTCATCTTCAAAGCGGTAACGTCCGCCGGCCGATGTCACGCGGATGGGGAATTCGCCACCCAGTCCCCAGCGGCCCAGATCCAGCGTATGCACGCCGTTGTTGCCCAGTTCTCCGTTGCCCCAGTGCCAGAACCAGTGCCATTTGTAGGGGACACGGTTGGTGGCATACGGCATCCGCGGAGCGGGCCCCTGCCACAGATCGTAATCGAGGTAGTCGGGAATCTCGGCTGCTTCCACCGTGCCGGTGGGGCCGCGGAGGCTGTCGTAATGGCAGCGGGCCTCATACACGCGGCCAATTTCGCCCGCGTGCAGCAGGGCCATGGCTTCCTGAGTGCCCGCGGAACTGCGACGCTGGCTGCCCATCTGCACGGCCCGGTTGTACTTCCGTGCGGCGGCGACCATGGTCTCGCCTTCCCACGGGTTGTGGCTGCACGGTTTCTCCACATAGACGTGCTTGCCGGCTGAGCAGCCCAGAATGGTGGCCGGGGCGTGCCAGTGGTTGGGGGCGGCACAAACCAGCCCGTGCACTTCCGGGTCATCCAGGATTTCCCGGAAATCGCCGGTGGGCTGCGGCGCTTTCACACCCAGCTTCTCCACGGCGGCGGCACCGGCCTCGGCCCGGGTGCTGTCCACATCGCAGACGTATTTGATCTCGACATTCTGCAGCTTGGCGAAGCCCAGCGCCAGTGCCCGACCGCGGCTGAGGCCCATCACCCCCAGCACGACTTTGTCGCCGGAAGAGGCCGCCTGGGCCCTGCCGGTGACAGCGACGGCGGCTGCGGCCGCTCCGGCTGTGCTGAGGAATGTTCTGCGTGGAATATCGCTCGCCATATTCTCTCTCCCGTGGTGGACAGCGTTGAGGCAGCCAGACTGGCCGGCATGAGTTTCAGCCAGGTCTCAGCTTCGGAACCTGTCGTCACACAACCTGGACTGCAGCCAGAGTGCATGTCGTTTCACAGACTGCTGGGCTGATGCGGAACCGGCGTCTTCTCCTCTTCCCGAAGGAAAGGAATTCGCCCGTTCTTCACGGCAGGGGCAACGTACCGGCCTGCCGAGAAAGGAATTTCCCTGTGATTCAGAATACCAGCCGGGCCAGGATGCGTCGACCATCGGCACTGACGTGCACCCGGGATTCGGAGGCTTGCGGAAGGTGTTCAGCTGGCCGGGTCGGCCTCCGGGGAATCGGTCGGAGGTGTGTGGGAGGGAGGATCGGGCACGAGGACCTGAATTTCGTCTCCCACCACCCGGACTTCGTAGGCGTCGTTCCGCAGTTTGGCCGTGGGGTTATCCAGCCAGGTGCCGTCCCGCACGCAGAATCTCCACGCATGCCACGGGCAGATGACACCACCATCTTCCACATGGCCGGTCGCCAGCGAGGCACCCATGTGCGGGCAGGTATCGTTGATGGCCGTGTATTCGCCATCGATGAAGAAGACTGCCACCATTCTGCCGTTGACGGGCCAGGCACGGCCTTCCCCGGCTGGAATATCTCCCGTGCGGGCCACGGTCTGGAAATCGGCCATAGTGCAGCGTCAACTTCTATCTGAAAGAGAAATTCGTAAACCAGGGAGCAGCATTCCCTGCGTCTTCCGCGCGATCTCGTTGAGGTGTCTTTCGGAGCGGCAGCTGGTTGCGGGCGGAGCGTTTCTGCCCGGGGCCCGTTCCCCCGGCTGATCTTTCGTTGATACCGGCACTCCGCCGGCGGAGCAAGCCAGCCGGAGGGATCCGCTGTCGAGAGGAGGCCCGGTGGTTGGCTCGCAGGTACTGGCGGGAACCGTTATGGTGGTGCACGCTGAATCAGTGTTGAAGCAGCAGAACAGGCTGCGGGCCGCCGTTGATGCCGGCCGGCAGACAGTCAGCGATTACCGTCAGTGATTGTGGAACAGGGCACCGATGAAAAAAAATCCGGTTAAGGCGGCACTGCAGGCAGGCGAACCGCAGGTGGGGACGTGGCTTTCGTTTGGCAGCGTCTTCGCTTCACGCATCATGGCACGGACGGGCTTTCCCTGGCTGACACTCGACATCGAGCATTCGCCGATTGACTGGAGTGAAGCGGCGAACTGCTTCGGTGCCATTGCCGATGCCGGCTGCGTGCCGCTGGCCCGCGTGCCCCGCGGCGACCACGACCTGATCAAGCGGGTGCTGGATGCGGGAGCGTTCGGCATCGTCGTGCCGATGGTCGACACTGTCGAAGAAGCGCGGGACGCGATTGCTGCCGCCAAATACCCGCCCACGGGCACCCGTTCCGTCGGCGGGACACTGCATGCCCTGAACTGGGGTGCGACTCCCGGCGATTACTTCAAACACGCGAACGATGAAATTCTGGTGGTGCTGCAGACGGAATCTCCCCGCGGCATTGAGAACGCGGAAGAAATCTACAGCCTGCCAGGTGTGGATGCGATTTTCGTTGGCCCCAACGACCTGATGTTTCAGTCCCGCGGGCCGGATGGCGTGGATCCCTCGCCGGAAGAGCAGGAAGCCAGCCTGCAGAAGATTCTGGCCATCGGCAAGAAGTGCGGCACACCCGTGGGCCTGCATGTGCAGTCTGTGGAGCAGGTGGAGCAGCGGATTGCCGAAGGCTGGCAGTTCATCGCCATTGGCAGCGAACTGAAGATGATGGTCACCGAGGCGCAGCGACTGGTGAACGGGCTGAATCTGAAGAAGTCCAGCGGCGACCTCGCCCGTTATTAGGCGGCGTCTGGAGAACTGGTAAGGGCAGTCGACAGCCATGCGGATCGCCATCGCTTTCGAGTTCGCTTCCCTGAACGGGGGCGAGCAGTCGATGCTGGCGGTGGTCGATTCGCTCCGCGGAACCGGCGCGGCAGCCTGGGAATTCGTCGGCCTGGCGCCGCCCGAAGGGCCGCTGGCCGATGCACTGCGGAAACGGGGGATCCGGCTGGTTCCCCTGGTTCTGCAGGATAAGGCTGGCCGCCGCTTTCCGCCGGATGTCTCCGCCGGGCTGCTGCGGGAGGCGGCTGTGGAAGCGGCCGCGGATGTGCTGCACGCCAACAGTCTGTCGCTGGCCCGGCTGACGGGTCGACTGGCCGCCCGTCAGGCTGCAGCAGGTGCTCTTTCCGCAGGGCAGGCATTGCCCGTCTGCACGGGACATCTGCGGGACATGCTGCGGCTGAGCGGGGCCGCCATGCGGGATCTGGCGGGCAACCACTGCCTGGTGGCGGTTTCCGGCGCAACAGCGGGATACCACATCGCCCGTGGCCTGCCGGCCGACAAGGTGCGGATTCTGCACAACGGGGTCGATCTCAACAGGTTCCGGCCCCGGCCTGATGCGGGGGAACTCCGGAGGCAGTTGCGGGCCGATCTGGGCATTTCCGAGACAGCCGCCATTGCTCTGACGGTCGGACAGATTGGCCTGCGGAAAGGGCTGGATGTGCTGGCTTCGGCTGCCGCCCTGCTGGCGGAAGCGGTTCCACAGCTGCACTTCGTGATTGTTGGACAGCGATTCTCCGCCAAGGAGGAGACCCGACAGTGGGAGCAGTCGGTGCGGGCCACATTCGAGACCGGTGGACTCGCCGGCCGAACCCACTGGCCGGGCTGGCGGGATGACCTGCCTGAACTGATGAATGGGGCCGATCTGCTGGTTCACCCGGCCCTGCAGGAACCATTGGGACGGGTGCTGCTGGAAGCCGCCGCCTGCGGACTTCCCATCGTGGCGACTCGTGTCGGCGGGACCGCAGAAATTCTCAGAGATGGTAATTCGGCCCTGCTCGTTCCGCCTGGCGACCGGGAGCAGCTGACCGGTGCAATCAGGGATCTTGTCGCGGAACCTGAACTCCGGAAACAGTTTGCGCTGAATGGTCGGCGGCGGATTGAGGCGGACTTTTCCGTGGGACTCGCCGCGGGCCGGCTGGGGGCGTTCTGGCGGGAAATGTACGGGGCCTGCCGATGAAATTGCCTCGGGCGGTCGAAAAGGATACAAAGAGAATCCCGGAGGTCATGCTGCGCGCCGATGAGACGGTGCATGCGGTATCCTTCCCCCGGCTCCACTGACTTCATCCAGGCGGGCACCCTGCACCAGCATGGTCCCGACCTTCAGACGGGCAGTTCGCAGGGGTACACGCCCTTGCGAGCAGCGACGAGAGACTTCGCCCATGACGATCTCGATGCAGGACTACTTCCGCACCCGCAAATCGGACCGGAAGAAGGAAACACGTTACATCAACGTGATCAACAAGGATTCGTGTACCTCGTGCAATTCCTGTGCGACGGTCTGCCCTGTGGACTGCATTTACGAGGTTGTCAGCCCCGTTCCCGGGCAGAGCTATCACCAGATCGATACCTCCCGGTGCATCGGCTGCCAGATGTGCTACATGGTTCCGACGGACAGCACCGAGCACTACAAGCTGGAAATCTGCCCGTGGAACGCGATCGACATGCTGCACAACCCGAACGTCAAACCGGATGACGCTTCGGTGCTGGCCCCCTACTGGAAGGGGACGGAAAGCCTGGACGATGTGCCGTTCCCCAAACTGGAGGAATACGGCTATCAGTTCTTCCTCGATGGCGAAGTATTCCTGCCGACCGAAGTGCAGGAACTGAACGACATCATGGAGTTCTACACCCGGGATTCCTGGCTGATTGCGGCCGATGGCGAAACCTGCCAGATTGTTCAGGAAGTGGAAGGCGGAGAGAAGTACCGGCGTTACCGGGCTACCGAAGATGGCCGGGCCCTGCTGGACGTGATCTTCTCGCAGTACCGCCGGATCTACATGGACTGACCGCTCATGCTGCCGGTCAGCCTTGCCGATGTTCAGTCCGCCCTGCCCCGCGTCCGGGAAGTGCTGACGCCGACGCTGCTCAATGAGTGGCCGGGGCTGTCGCAGCAGTTCGGCTGCCGGCTGTATCTGAAGCACGAAAACCACCAGCCGGTGGGTGCCTTCAAGGTCCGCGGCGGGGTGAATCTCGTCAGTTCCCTGACTCCCGCAGAACGCGAAGCGGGCCTGCTGGCCTGCTCCACCGGGAACCACGGGCAGTCGCTGGCCTTTGCCTGCAGTCGGGCTGGTGTCCGCTGTGCCATCGTCGTTCCTGAAGGCAATAACCCGGGCAAGAACCGGGCGATCCGTCTGCTGGGGGCGGAGCTGATCGAGCACGGGCGGGATTTCGACGAAGCCCGGGACCATGTGGAAACCGTGCTGCAGCCCGAGCGGCGCAGCCGTTATGTGCATTCCGCCAACGAACCGGCGCTGATTGCCGGCGTGGCCACCATGGCTCTCGAGGTCTTCGAGGTTCTGCCCGAGCCCGATGTGATTCTCGTGCCGATCGGCCTGGGCAGCGGGGTATGCGGGACGTCGATCGTGGCCAAAGCACTGCGCCCGGAAACCCAGGTCATCGGCGTGCAGGCCGAGCAGGCCAGCGGCGTGGCCCGTGCCTGGCAGTCCGGCACGATGCAGCCCGGAGACAGCGCCGCGACCTGGGCCGAAGGCATGGCCACCCGGGTTCCGGCTTCCATGACCATGGCCATCATGCGGGAGCTGATGGACGACGTGGTACTGGTCAGCGAGGAGCAGCTGCGGCAGGCCTGCTGGTCCATTCTGACCGAGACGCACAACCTCGCGGAGGGTGCGGGGGCTGCCGCGGTGGCGGCGGTGGCGGCTGATCCCGGACGTTTCGCGGGGAAAAAGGTGGTGGCCGTGTTGTCGGGAGGCAACCTCGACCTGACCGAGCTGCCCTCCATTCTGGCTGCCGGACGGAACAGCGTGACGCACGGCTGACCCGTCATTTCAGGCATTTCCCGCAGGTAAGCGGCCGGGGTCGGGCCACTGCCCATGTTGCCTGGCGGCAACCTGAAGGCAGAACCGTTGAGTACGGCAGATTCGTCGAGGCGGACAGAACCGGAAAGTGCGGGCCGTACAGGCATCAAGAATCGCCAACTCCGGCCAACTTGCTGAAGAATCCTGTCGGCGGGGCTGTATTGTAATGATATGAGCACCTCAGTATCGCCCGCACAGCTGGCACCGACAGATGCTTCGACAGCAGATTCGGCCTGTGGCAGTACTCCCGTTCCGCGCCGCGAAAACCTGGCGGATCTGGTGGATACCTACGGGAGTACCGTGCAGCTGCCTTCGACTCCGTGGCTGGTTCGGCTCGAGCTGAAGCAGCCGCGGCACGACGTGCGTTCTCTTTCCGAGGGAACCCGCCTGCTGAAGCGGCTGACGGATATCGTCGTGTCGGTCGTCATGCTGGTTGTGCTCGCACCCGTCATGGCCGTGGTGGCACTGCTCGTTCGGCTGACGTCTCCCGGCCCGGTGATCTTCCGCCAGGAGCGGGTTGGACTGAACCTCCGCCGCCCGCGGACCGATCGCCGCCAGCGGACGGATCTGGTTCCCCCCGGGAACGAGGAGCGGCGAACGAAAAACAGCGACCGCCGGCAGGAATCGGGCTACGGGCAGCCGTTTGTGCTGTACAAATTCCGGACGATGCGGAACGATGCCGAGCGAAATGGTGCTCAGTTCGCTCAGAAGGGCGACCCCCGGGTGACCTCGGTGGGCCGCTTCCTGCGGAAGACCCGGCTGGATGAACTGCCCCAGCTGTGGAACGTGCTCAAGGGGGAAATGTCGCTGGTGGGCCCCCGGCCGGAGCGGCCCGTGTTCATCGAGGAACTGTCCCGCGAGATTCCCGACTATCTGCAGCGGCTGGGTCTCAAGCCCGGATTGACCGGCGTGGCACAGGTGGTGAACGGCTACGATAACGACATCGAGAGCTTCCGCCGCAAGGTGGCGTTTGATCTGCTGTACCTGCAGAACTGCTGCTTCCGCAATGACGTCAAAATCCTGCTCCGGACCATTCGCGTGGTGCTGACAGGCAGCGGCGCTCTGTAAGTGCCCGTCCGGAAATGCCTGTGCTGTCCTGCAGGTCAGGCTGTGCCCGGACTGAGCAACGTGTTCGCGGTTTTCTATTCAGTTTCTGGTGCAGCGATGTAACAGTATTTGATGCCCAATCCAGGCAGGGCCCAATCCTGTTCGGCACGAAATTTGCGCTGTGAAGGAGGTATCGTATTCTGCTGCCGTTTTGACAGGAAGGGCGG
>JAGQPV010000270.1 GCA_020426545.1 Planctomycetaceae bacterium | reverse complement strand
TCCCTTCGGGCCATGGGCCAGTCGTTCACCGCCTGCTGCCGCTCCCGGTGGTCTGCTGTTTTACGAGGCGGAGATTGTTCTCCGCCAGCCGCCCGCCAGCAGCCAGAATTCGACGATGGTGAGACACTCGCTGATGGACCGATTCTCCACGATTTCGACTGCTCCTCCGGCTGCGGCCGGTACCTCGGCCCGAGGCAGGGTTTGCACCGACCGTAGCGACCGACGCAGTTTGCGTGCCCCAGATCTCTGCAGAACATGTTCCGACCGACGAATCGGTTTCCTGCTGTTGTTCTGCCTGATTGTCAGTCTGCTTCCCGGCTGTGGAGGAGCGGAATACGACCAGCGGCTGGCTCAGACGGCTGCTTATTTCCGCTACCTCGAAAAGCTGGATGCAAATCTCGATCCCGCCTGGAAGGAACAGGGCGTGCAGCTGCGGGTTCCGGTCGAATACCGGCTGATCCCGGCCCCGCCCCGCCCCAAGCAGGAAAAGCCGGCGGAAGGGGAAGAGGCGGTCGAACCGCCGAAAGTACCCGATCCCCGTCAGCCGGATTTCGCAGGCAGAACCGGAGTCGAAATCCCCGGTCTGCTCGGTGCCTGGGAGGGCGAGGTTTCCGTCGATGAGTCTGAGGAAGATGTCCCCGTCTGGATGTATGTCGTCAGCAACCACGATGCCTGGCTCGACGAAGGGCAGGAAGCCGCCACCCATTTTGTGGAGGAAGCGACCGGGAAGATCTGCCAGGCACTCGGCGTTTACCCACCGCGGCCGGAATCCAATGCTTGGGCAGTCGAGCGGTACCCCAAAACGAAAAGCTATGTGGCCGAGCGACCGTATCTCGCCGTCACCATCGAACGGGAAGAACCGTATCGTCCCCATGGTGAACGTCTGGAGAACGTCAAATATATGGTGAAGCTGTTCTGGTATCAGACTCCCTCGGAAGACATCAAGGTCGGGGTGGTCTTCGTGATCCCGGAGCATATCCGTCAGCCGCCGCAGAAGACCGGCCTGGAAGTTCCCCTGAATGAACGGCTGGAGATCGCTCTGGAAACCCTGCAGGTCGTCGATCAGCGGCCAGACCGTCGGGGCAAGGGAGGCGGAGGAGCCCCTGCCGGCTTCTGAGAGGACATTCGACGCAAGCCGGCAGACACGACACGCCCCGGTCAGCCTACACAGCCCGGTTGCGGCCGGCAGACCGAAGCGGAGTTCACCGCAGCGAGGACAGACAGAACAGCCCGATTCAGGCGGAATGCGTCCCGCTGAATCAGAACCAACACATCAGATCGGAAGACGACTGCCCGCCCGTGCGGCAGTGTGCGGCAGCGAATCGACGCTCTTCGCTGCCTGTTTTTCCGATCGCCGCGGTTTCCACCTGACTGGCGGATGAATCACCAGTGACCGACCAATCGCAGGAGCGTCAGCCGGGAGATGAGCCCGGTAATACCAGTGCAGCAGCGGACGGTCTCGCTGCCCGCCCGGCGAGCTCCCCACCGTCTCTGGCGGACAGCCACTCCCCGCTTCCGCCCGGAGTGGAAAGCCGCCCGGGTCTGGCGCGGGTGCTGGGGCCGGGAATGGCCGTGGCCATGGTGGTCGGCAACGTCATTGGTTCCGGCATCTTCCTCAAGCCGGGCGG
Source organism: Planctomycetaceae bacterium (assembly GCA_020426545.1). Taxonomy (GTDB): domain Bacteria; phylum Planctomycetota; class Planctomycetia; order Planctomycetales; family Planctomycetaceae; genus JAGQPV01. The sequence goes on along the minus strand of JAGQPV010000270.1, from coordinate 6,039 downwards.
AATTGCCGCGGCTTCCGGCAGCTTTGGAATGATCCTCAGCGCGTGGGTCCTTGGCGGCGCCGTTTGCATCGTCGGTGGGCTGTGTTTCTCCGAACTGGCCGCCATGCTGCCGCGAGCCGGCGGACTGTACGTTTATCTGCGGGAGGCCTGGGGCCGGCCCGTCGCCTTTCTGTTCGGCTGGAGTGAGTTTCTGTTCGGCAAGCCGGCATCGATTGGTGCGCTAGCCGTAGCCTTCACCACGGCCCTGGCGGAGACGGCCCGGTTTGACTCACGCTCGCTCGGCGCGGCTGGATGCGCGATCGGCCTGATTCTGCTGATGGGCTGGATCAACATTGCTGGTGTGATCTGGGGCGGGCGGGTCCAGGCGACGGTGACCATCATCAAAGCCGGGTCGCTGGTCCTGCTGGCCGGCCTGCCGTTTGCCGCCATGCTGGCCGGGCAGCACACGTTTGATGTGGCCCGCTATCAGACCACCTTCACCCCGGCCACCGCCGACTGGGCCACCCGCTTCGGCGCGGTGATGCTGGCCGTCATGTGGGCCTATAACGGCTGGCATGGAGTCACACCGGTGGCGGAAGAAGTCCGCAATCCGCAACGGAACCTGCCGCTGGCCCTGCTGGGCGGTATTGCGATTCTGATCGTGCTGTACCTCGGCGTGAACCTGGCCATGCATGGCGTGCTGACCATGGAAGAAATGGCAGCCGCCGGCGAAACGGTGCCCCAGCAGATGGTCCGCCGGATTCTGGCCGGAGCGGGCTCCGGAGCAACTCAGACGGGTGTGGCCATCATTTCCGCGGTCATCATGTGCAGCACCTTTGGCGCCATCAACAGCAACATGCTGAGCGGCCCGCGGGTGTCATTTGCGATGGGACGTGACGAAGTCTTCTTTCATTCGCTGGGCCTGGTGCACAGCAATTACCGCACGCCGGCCGTGGCCATTGCCGTGCAGACCATCATGGGCACGGTGCTCGTTGCGGCTTCGGCCATTCTGCTGCGGGCGGTGCCGGCTCTGGCCGACCGTTCCATCTTCTCGATGCTGACCGACTACGTCGTGTTTTCGGCCAGCCTGTTCTACGTTCTGGCCGTGGCTGCGGTTATCAGGCTGCGGATGACTCACCCCGAATGGGAGCGTCCGTTCCGCGTCCCCGGTTACCCGCTGGTGCCGCTGGCTGGTGTGGCTTTCTACGGCTGGTTCCTGTGGTACGTGTATCTCGGCAAACCGTTCGAAGCTCAGGTGGGCCTGGTACTGGTGGCGGCCGGCCTGCCGGTTTACTTCCTGTATCGCAGGTGGCGGCAACATGCTGCCATCTCGGCCCCCCGGCAGGATGCAGACCGCTGAAAGCAGCAGAAACCAGTCTCCGGGGATTTTTCCGCAGCACCGCACAGTACAGCATCAGGATGCACCGGCCCCTGGGCCGGTCGTGGCGGGCCCGGGACTGCTGGTCGCAGGATATCAGCTGCCGGCTCGAACCACCCGACCGGTTTCGACCGGCCACCCGTTTCGGTATCATCGCTCCCCGCACTCTGCTGCATTCCCCGCTTCCCCGCGGGTTTGCAGCAACTGCTGCTCTTTAACCGGTGCGGTTCAGCGGGCGGTCCACCGCGTGGACTGCGGTTTTCCGGACTTCGCCGACGCGAAGTTCGCCTGAAAACCGGTGGCCCGCGCCGCTTTAGACGTTGAGAATTCATGCCAGTGTCAGCCGATCACCAAACTCCCCGAGTCACTCTGGATCAGATTCTCGTCTCCCGGCGGGAAGACGTGCAGCGGTTGAATGCCGCCGTCAGCCTGACGGAACTGAAACAACGCTGCCGGGACCTGCCGCCCGTCCGTCCGTTCTGTCAGACGTTGCGGAATGTGGCCGGAGCCTGCGGACTGAGCGTGATTGCCGAATTCAAGCGAATGTCTCCCAGCGAAGGCGAGATTCGCCCGGGAGCCGAACCAGCCGAAATCGCCCGGCTGTACGAACAGAACGGCGCCGCCTGCATGAGCGTGCTGACGGAACCGGACTACTTCGGCGGGAAACTGGAAGACCTCGCCGCCGCACGCGGCGCGGTCAGCCTGCCGGTGCTGCGGAAGGATTTTCTGATTGATCCATGGCAGATTTACGAATCCAGAGCCGCCGGAGCCGACTGCATCCTGCTGATCGCGGAAGCCGTCAGTGCCGCGCGGCTGCAGGAACTGTATGGTCTGGCCTGTGAGCTGGGGCTCGATGTGCTGGTCGAGCTGTTCGAGGAAAGCAGCCTGGCAGCCGTGTGCGGGCTCGATCCGGAACCCCCGCTGGTGGGCATCAACAACAGAAACCTGCAGACACTCAAGATGTACCCGGGCCGAACTCTGGAATTCCGCCACCGTGTACCGGCCGGCAGCTGGCTGGTGAACGAAAGCGGTTTCTCCACTCCCGAAGCCATCCGCCAGTCGGTGGAAGCCGGAGTCCAGTCCTTTCTCATCGGCACCGGCCTGATGAAAGCCGATGACCCCGGCCGCAAGCTGCGGGAACTGCTGGGGACGGCCTAGCTCCGGGTTCCGGGCAATTGGTGCGCGGGTTGTTTCCGTTCCGTCTGCCCTCAGAGACGAAGCCCGGCTTCACAATATACATGACACGAAACCCGACAGGGTGCATGCTGCAGTCTGCCGCAGAAATTCCACCCGTCACGACTGTTCTCCGGCACGGGCCGGCCAGCAGCCTTCGATCCGTCAGCAGCAGGAAGACCGCCCAGTGAGCGACCACGAAACCGAACAGGTACTGTGCGTGCCAACCATGCTGTTCCACGAGATCGGCTGGTTCCAGGGCTTTCAGACAGAGACCGGCCCCTATCTCCGCACGCTGCTCGATCCGGCCCATTCGCAGTACCTGCCCCGCCACCAGGTCGAGACCGATCCCTCCTGGAAACAGCTGATCCCCTACTGCATCTTTGAATGCCAGGGAGAAATTTTCAGCTACCAGCGAGGCGAATCGGGCGGCGAATCACGCCTCAAATCGCTGCGATCCATCGGCATCGGCGGACATATATCCACCGAGGACCAGCAGAATACGCCGGACGCCGTGTACGCCACCGGCATGCGGCGCGAAATCGAAGAAGAAATTGAAATCGGCACCACCTGGACGGAATCGCTCGTGGGGCTGATAAATGACGATGAGTCCGACGTGGGGCGGGTCCATCTGGGTGTGGTTCATCTTTTCCGGCTCGACGCGCCCAAAGTTCTGCCACGGGAAGAGTCGATAAAGAACACAGGGTTCGCACCACCCGCAGAATTCATCAACCGACTTGATGAATTTGAAACGTGGTCGCAAATCTGTCTCAAGAATCTGTTCGGTGACAATGGCGAATAGAGCCTGTCAGTCTTCCTTCCGGCGGAGCCGGGTGGAAATTTGCTGCCGGCCTCTGCTCCCGTTCAGCATCGTGGCGGGTTCCGGCAGATTCCGCAGCAGCCGCTGCGGCGTCCTGGCAGCAGCTGAGACAGAACCCGGGCAGACAGCAGAGCCCCGATCAGCAGCCCTGCCATGCAGGGTCGACGGGCGGATCTCAGGTTAAAGGCCGGCTCGCCGGCGGAACAGGAAGTTCAGTGGCAGTGTTGTCGCACCAGACGTGCGCAGCAGCCGGTCAGCGACAAAGGAGTGTCGAACGATGAAAATTTCTCTGCGTGGATGGATTGTCCTGGGTGCATTCGCTGCCACCGCTGCAGCACTGGTTCTGACCAGCCAGCAGCCGGCCCGAGCTGTCGAGCCGGCCACTGCGTCGGCCGAGCAGGCGCCCGCCCTGGGTGAAGCGGAACTGGGCCGGATGCTTTCCGCCATGGGCCTGAAGCCGAAGCAGGAAGAGAAGCGCTTCGATTTCACGTTCAAGGCCGTGCATCAGGGCGATGAGTGGGAACTGTCGATGTCCGCCGTGCTCAGCCAGAACGGCAACTCGGTCTGGCTGATGGCCTGGCTGGACGAACTGCCCCGCTCGGCCGCGGAAGTCCCCCGGACCGCTCTGCTGCGGCTGCTGTCGCTGAATGACCGGCTCGGCCAGGGCAAGTTCTTCGCTTACATTCCCACCAACCGCCGCTTCGTGCTGCAGCGGGTGGTCGAGACCAAAGACCTCTCGACCGGCCACATGCAGGAAGCGCTGAAGGACCTGGGTGTGAGCGTGGTCGAATCCTACCCCCACTGGAACGTGGCCAACTGGAGCGGCACCCCCACCACGCGTGAAACCGCTGCCGGTGGTGCTTCCAAGGCCGGCGCCGACAGCACAACCGGTGCTCCCGGCCAGCTGAGCCGTCGTGCGACCACCCGCACCGCGACCTCGCCGGCTGCCGGCACTCGCAACTGATTCTAAAGAGTTCCGCCAGCTGAACTGGTCCGGCTCACCGGGCCGGAATGCCATGTGGCGGGAACAGGCTGAACAGCATTCAGCCCGGGAACCACAACCTCTTCCCTGCAGGGCCATTCTGAGCTCTGCAGGGAAGAGTGACGTTTCCAGCCTCTCCCGGTCCCGCGTGCCCGGTCCCGCGTGATTCACCTCGAACTGCTGCTCTGCAGTTTGTCCAGTTCGACACGCAGGGTGGCTGCCAGATCATCACGGCCGGCCTTGTCGAACAGGGCAATGGCACGGCGATACATCTGCTGGCAGTATTTGCTCGGACTGTCGCCCCGTTTACGGGGAATCTTCGGCAGAAATTGCTGGTAAAAGGCGACAATCTCCGCATCGTTCCCCTTCTGCTCCCGGTGAATCGCTTCCAGCCGGTCGAGCATCAGCGGAACGTAACGTCCTTCGTCGACGTACCGCAGAATTGTGCCTGCCAGTCCGGCGATCGCCGCCTCCGGCTTGCCTTCCTCCACCTGATAATCGGCCAGCTTCAGTCGGGCCGTGCTCGCCAGATCGGGTCGGGAAGCCGCGTCATACAGGCCGATCAGCCGCTCATACAGCTGATTACGGACCTTCAGCTCCTTCTCATAGCGAATCAGATCGTCGAACACCGTCCAGGTGAAATCGGGGAAGCCGGCGAAGGTGACGAACAGCTTGTCCAGGGAGCGGACCATCATCCGCCGCTGATCGCGATTGAGTTCTTCGCTGCTGGAGATTTTCGCCAGCTCGGCCCAGGGCTCCGCATTCCCCGGACTGATCGAGATCACATCCCACAGCAGCTGCAGCTGCTGCGTCACATTCAGGCTGCCCTCGTCCCGCAGCAGAGGCCAGGCCCGCATCAGCAGGTCGGCGTGCCGGCAGGCGACGGCATTCACACCGGAAGCCTGCAGCCGGCGTTCCAGCTCCCGGTCGGTGATCCGGATTCCGGTCTGGGGATCGTAAAGCGTGCCCACGTAGTAGCGGTCGCCCCGGTAACGGCCATGCGATTCGAGCGAGAAGCGAATCCGCCCGGGTTTGACGTCCAGCAGTTCGACCCACATCACCCACGCATGCAGGTCACCGCTCCGCGATTCGCCTCCCACATAGGCGGAGGGCACTCCGATACTCTTGCCCACCCGGGCGGCAAAGTCAGCCTGCATGGCGCACACGCCGCCGAATGACAGAATGTTCGGCAGCGAGTAATCCTTGCCGTCCAGCCGGCACACGCGGCTGCTGGTCTCCAGCATCTCCGTATCGTAGGGAACATCCTGGTAGCACCGGCCGAACATGCTGCGGCGGTTTCCGTAACCATTCAGCGCCCACTGCCGCTCCGCCAGGGGGGTACGGTGATCGATCAGAAATACGAGGAATTCCCAGGGCAGGAACTGGGCCCGCCCCTGCATCACGTTTTCCGTATCGAGGAAGTAACGGAAATTGTCGATTGCCTCCAGCATGTTCTCCGGCAGATAGGAATGCGTCCGTCGCTGGTGATGTTCGTAGTCGTACACGCCCCGCCCCCGCCCATCCCACACGACGGAAGTGGCGATTGCCAGATGCGCATATTTCTCGATCTGCTTCGGAAACTCCTTTCGCAGCTGGTTGAACAGCGCCAGCACCGCCCCCACGTCGTCGTGCTCCGGCTTGATGGCCGTGAACAGCTCCTGCCGAATCTCTTCGTGCTCCTTCAGCCAGGCCGTCATCTCCCCGAAG